>JAFZRB010000215.1 GCA_017620115.1 Clostridia bacterium
GCGGCCGGGCCGATCGCCGCCGCGGCCGTTTCCCTGCTCGAAACGGCGCTCACCGCCTGCTCGGCCGCCGCCGTCATGGCCGTCTATCTCAGGGAAAGAGACAGGAATTCCATCGTTCACTGAACAGCGCCCGTCACCGCCCCGCGGCGCGGGCATACGATAAAAACATCAGGAGGAATCCGATCCATGAAGGCCATCATCAGCGTGCTGGGCGGCGACAAGCCCGGCATCATCGCGGAAATCAGCGGCTGCCTGTACCGCTACAACGTGAATATACTGGACATCACCCAGACCATCCTCTCCGGCTATTTCACCATGGTCATGATGGTGGACCTGTCCGGCATGACCTGCCCCTTCGACGGTATGACCGGCGAGCTGACCCGCCTGGGCGAAAAGCTGGGCCTTGAAATCCGCATGCAGCGCAATGAGATCTTCGACGCGATGCATCGCCTGTGAGGTGAAGCGCCATGCTCAACACATCGGAAATCTTCGCCACGATCGACATGATCAAGGAGCAGAAGCTGGATATCCGAACCATCACCATGGGCATATCGCTGCTGGAATGCGCGGGGAAAGGCGCGGCGGATAAGATTTACGAGCTGGTGACGCGCCGGGCCGAGCGGCTGGTGGCCGTGGGCGAGGCAATCGAGCGGGAGTTCGGCATCCCCATCGTGAACAAGCGCATCTCCGTGACCCCCGTGGCGCTGCTGCTGGGCGAGGGGGAAGACCCCGTGGGCATCGCGCTGGCGCTGGACCGCGCGGCGGCCGCCACCGGCGTGAACTTCATCGGCGGCTATTCCGCGCTGGTGCAGAAGGGCGCCACGAAGAATGACCTGCGGCTCATCCGCTCCATTCCCGAGGCGCTCTCGCGCACGGACATGGTGTGCGCCTCGGTGAACGTAGCCTCGACGCGCGCGGGCGTCAACATGGACGCCGTGAAGCTGATGGGCGAGATCATTCTGGAGACCGCGCGCCTCACCGCCGGCAGCGACGGGCTGGGCTGCGCCAAGCTGGTGGCCTTCGCCAACGCGGTGGAGGATAACCCCTTCATGGCTGGCGCGTTCCACGGCGCGGGCGAGGGCGACACGGCCATCAACGTGGGCGTGAGCGGGCCGGGCGTGGTGAAGCGCGCGCTGGAGGCCCGCCGGGGCGAGCCCTTCGACGTGGTGGCCGAAACCATCAAGAAGACCGCCTTCCGCATCACCCGCATGGGCCAGCTGGTGGCCATGGAGGCCTCGAAGCGGCTGAACGCGCCCTTCGGCATCGTGGATCTGTCGCTCGCGCCCACGCCCTCCGTGGGCGACTCCGTGGCGCATATCCTCGAGGAGATGGGCCTGGAGCGCTGCGGCCAGCACGGCACCACCGCCGCGCTGATGCTGCTCAACGACGCCGTGAAGAAGGGCGGCGTGATGGCCTCCTCGTCGGTGGGCGGCCTGAGCGGCGCGTTCATCCCCCTGAGCGAGGACATCGGCATGATCGACGCCGCCAAAGCCGGCACGCTCACCCTCGACAAGCTGGAGGCCATGACCTGCGTGTGCTCCGTGGGCCTGGACATGATCGCCGTGCCGGGCGACACCCCGGCCTCCACGCTCTCCGCCATCCTGGCCGACGAGGCGGCCATCGGCGTGGTGAACCAGAAGACCACGGCGGTGCGCATCATCCCCGTGCCCGGCAAGGGCGTGGGAGAATGGGTGGAGTTCGGAGGACTTTTAGGCCGCGCGCCCATCATCCCGGTGCATCCCGAATCCGCCGAGGCGTTCATCGCCCGCGGCGGCCGCATCCCCGCGCCCATCAACAGCCTGAAGAACTGATTGCGCCGAAAGGCGCGGCCTGAGTAACCCCGCGCGACGCAAAAACACAAAGGAGGAGCCTCATGGTCTTCTCGAGCCTCACGTTCCTGTTTTTCTTCTTCCCGCTGACGCTGATATTGTGCTTCGCGGGCAAGGGCATCAAATGGCGCAACGGCGTGCTGCTGGCGGCGTCGCTCATCTTCTACGCCTGGGGCGAGCCGGTGTGGGTGCTGGCCATGGTCGGCTCCTCGCTGGTCAATTTCCTGTGCGCGAAGAAGATCGTGCACACGAAGGACAAGCGCGCGCGGAAGATGTGGATGATCCTGGGCGTGAGCGTGTCCGCGGCGATCCTGTTCGCGTTCAAATACGCCGCGTTCTTCATCAACTCCTTCCTGGCGCTTTTCGGCGCGCGCGCGCGCGTTCCGGCGCTGGAGCTGCCCATCGGCATATCGTTTTACACCTTCCAGGTGATCACCTACACGGTGGACGTGTACCGCCGCAAGACCCGCGCGCAGAAGTATTTCTCGCGGCTGCTGCTCTACGTGAGCTGCTTCCCGCAGCTGATCGCGGGCCCCATCGTTCAGTATTCCGACATCGCCTCGCAGATCGGCAAACGCGAAACCACGCCGGACGGCTTCGCCGCGGGCATGCAGCGCTTCGTGATCGGGCTGGGCAAGAAGGTGATCTTCGCCAACATCTGCGGCGCGGCGCTCTCGTCCATGCCGCTGGCGGGCGGGGGCGCCGCGCTCTCTGTGGGCGGCGCGTGGTACGCCGCGCTGCTGTACACGCTGCAAATCTACTTCGACTTCTCCGGCTATTCCGACATGGCCATCGGCATCGGCCGCATACTCGGCTTTTCGTACAAGGAAAATTTCATGTATCCCTACGCCTCGAAGAGCGTGCGCGAGTTCTGGCGCAGGTGGCACATATCGCTGGGCAGCTTCTTCCGCGACTACGTGTACATCCCGCTGGGCGGCAACCGGAAGGGTTTAAAGCGCACCATCCTGAACACGCTGATCGTTTGGATGCTCACCGGGCTGTGGCACGGCGCGAACTGGACGTTCGTCGCCTGGGGGCTGTTCTACGGCGCGCTGCTCACGCTCGATCTGCTTTTCATGCGCCGGGTGACCGACCGCCTGCCCTCGGCGATCAACTGGGTGGCGACCATGGCGCTGGTGATGGTAGGCTGGGTGATCTTCTACTATCCGAGCCTTCCGCAGGCGTTCGAGCACATCGGCGCGATGTTCGGCGCGGGCGCAGGCGGCCTGATGGACGCCGCGTCGCTGCGCGTGATCAAAACGTATTCCTTCTTCCCGCTGATCGCGTTTGTCGCCAGCCTGCCCGTCGCGCCGCTGATCGGGAAATGGGCGTCGGCGCTGCCGGGGCGGCGGGCCGAGGCGGGGCGCGTGGTGTGGCTGAGCGTGTGCCTGGCGCTGAGCGTGCTCTTCCTCGTTGGCCAGAGCTACAATCCGTTCATTTACTTCCAGTTCTGATGATTCCGGAGGCCCTATGAAACACAAGCTGTCGTTTGCCGCCGCGCTGTGGTGGGTGATCCTGTGCGCCGTGGCCGGGCTGTTCCTCATCGTGGTATCGGATAAGGACAGCCGCCTTTCCGAATCGGAGAACCGCATGCTCGCGCCCTTCCCCGAGGTGAGCGCGCGCAGCATCGTGTCCGGCGATTTCATGACCGGCTTCGATTCCTTCCTCTCCGACGCCTTCTTCGACCGCGACGGCGTGGTGTCCTTCACCGAAAGGCTGCTGGGCCGCTTCTCGATGCTCTCGCAGGACGACGTGCGCGAACTCCAGGCCCAGGACATGGAGGCGCGCATGCAGGCCGAGGGCGGCTCGCCGGAGGAGGATGGGGAGGACGCTTCGCAGCCGCAGGAGGCCGTCGCGCCCGCGCAGCCCGGCGCGCAGCCGCAGATCGGCGGGGGCGGGGCCGACGCGCCCGAGGTGGACGAGCCGGACGAGGAAAGCGACGCGCCCGCGCCCGAGGGCGACGTGCCGCTGACCGCGGAAAGCAGCTACCTGTGGCTCAAAAGGCTGGACGGCACGAACAAGATTCTCTACACCTACGAGAATTCCAAGGTCGCTACCTACGCCGAGACGTTGCGCATCATCCAGGGCTACCTGCCCGCCGACGGCCAGATCTTCGTGACGCAGGTGCCGCTGGCCTCCATCGCCAACCGCTGGACGGATCAGCAGGACGTGTACTGCGGCTGGGGCAGCAGCGTGGAGCTCGCGCTGGAGCAGTACCTTGCGGGCACGGAGCGCATCAACGTGTTCAACACGTGGGAGATCCTCGAGCCCTACATGACCGGCGACACGCCCATGTTCTACCACACCGACCACCACTGGTCGGCTGAGGGCGCTTACATCGTGTGCTCCGAAATGCTGAAGGAGCAGAACCTGCCCGTGATCCCCTATGACGAATACGTGTACAAGCCCATCCAGTCCAAGAAAAACGAAGAGGGCTATGTGGACACCTTCAACGTGCTCTACGCGCTGCTGCCCACCCACAGCTACGTGGTCACGCGGCGCACGGAGATGGCCGAGATCTCGCTGATGAATTACAAGTCCACCTCCTACACCACCTACATGAACAACACGCGCAAGCCCTGGCGGCGCATCATCACCGGCGCGAACACCGGCCGCAAGGCGCTGGTCATCTGCGATTCCTTCGGCAACGCCTTTACGCCCTATCTCCTGCCGTACTACGACGAGGTGCACATGGCCGACTTCCGTGTCGGCGATTACGTGAAGAAAGAGGCGGGCGGCTCGATGGGCGAGCTGGTTCAGTACTACGGCATCGACGACGTCTACCTCATCTTCTGCACCGCCAACGGCCTGCGCAAGGACAACTCC
>JAFZRB010000030.1 GCA_017620115.1 Clostridia bacterium
CACCACCATCACCATCATCATGACGGTGAGCATGACGCGGATGAAATTTTCGACGACATCGGCATCGAGACGCCCCATAAGTTCGAGGAAGCGGCGCTCAGGGACGCGCTCGGCAAATTGGACGACGAGGCCGAATACGGCGCCGTGCTGCGCGCGAAGGGCATCCTGCCCACGGCTGACGGCACCTGGCTGCACTTCGACTATACGCCCGGAGAGTGGGAGGTTCGCCATGGCAGCGCGGATTACACCGGCCGGCTGTGCATCATCGGCTGCAAGCTGAATGAAAAGAAGCTGAAGGATCTCTTCGGCCTGTAAAAGCGGAGGGCTGCTCATGGAGAACGTACCGATTTATATCATCACCGGCTTCCTCGAGAGCGGCAAAACGACGATGATCCGCGAGATGCTGACCGACGAATACTTCACGGGCGGTGAGCGCACCCTGCTGATCGTCTGCGAAGAGGGCGAGGAAGAGTATGACGAGGCTCTTTTAAAGAACGCCAACGCCATGAAAGTGGACGCGGCCAGCATCGACGACATCGAGAACGGGCTCATGCGCCGGATGGATCGGGAATACAAACCCGAACGCGTCATCATCGAATACAACAGCACATGGACGCTGCCAAGGCTCTTCAAAGCCCCGAAGCCGGAGCACTGGGAGCTGGCGCAGCTGGTGTGCATGATCGATTCGACGACCTTCGAGCTCTACATCAACAACATGCGCCAGATCATGAGCGACGGAATCCTGCTTTCCGACGCGGTCATCTTCAATCGCTGCACGGAAAAGACCGAGAAGAGCCGCTATCGCCGCATGGTAAAGGCCATGAACGCGAACTGCGATATCGTGTTCGACAACGTGGACGGCACCAGCGACGACGGCGTCGCGGACGAGGATCTGCCTTACGATGTGAAAGCGCCCGTCGTGCGCATCGGCGACGAGGATTTCGGCATCTGGTATCTGGACGCGCTGGAGCATCCCGACCGTTACGACGGCAAGACCCTGCGCGTGACGGCCAAGGCGTATTTCGTGGAGAACCTGCCGAAGAACTGCTACGTGCTGGGCCGCGAGGCCATGACCTGCTGCGCCAACGACATCGGCGGCATCGGGTTTATCTGTACCTTCAAAGGCGCGAAGCCGGCGGAAAAGCAATGGCTGGATTTCACCGTGAAGGCCCAGAAGGGCTACAGCATGCTGCATGACCGCGACGCGATCATACTGATCGAGCAGAAAGTCGGCGCGGGCAAAGCCCCGAAGGAAGACCTTGTCTATTTCAACCGATAAAGATAATAAGAAATGGAAGCCTGTTCTCAAACGAATAGGCTTCCGTTTTTTTATTATCATTTATATCGCCGCTCGGGCAGCGTATCCCCGAGCTGTCTATGAGAGGCGGCGTCAGACGACGCTGCCCGTCAGCGCGTACATATAGCCGAAGAAGCACATCATCATCACGGAAATGACCATCAATGCGACATAATACCATTTCTTCCGGCTGACTAAGGCCAGCATGATGTAGAGCGGATACATCGATGTGAGCGTGCGCGGGCCGCTCAGCATCCAGCTGGGCGACATGGTGATGACCAGGTACAGCCAGGCGTATAGCCCGTCCGCGGGCGGTATGGTCGTGGACATGGTCAAAATCACGAGCGCAATGGCGAAGATGTATAGCGACTGAGGAATCCACGTGCCCAGCTGCCAGGCGATATCGCCGTAATTGAACGCGGACTGGATGGAATAACTCTGCGTGTTCCAGATGGAACCAAACGTCTGGCTCCACTCGGTGGAAAGCGTTTCGACGAAGGCCAGGGGATGTCCGGCGACCACCCGGTTCACGATGAGATAGACGCCTGTGCCCAAAAAGATGAGGAGGCTGGTGAGCGCGTAAAGGCCCAGCTTGGAGAAAAACCGACCGGGGTTCCGACGGCGAAGGTCAAGCGTATGGAGGTATTTGAGCGATTCCATGAAAACCGGAACGAATACCAGGACGCCGATCAGCCGCGTGGCGGCGGACAGCATGCCGAAAACACCGGCCCATGCAAAGCGCCGGTTGTGCGCAAACAGTACGGCCAGCAGCGTGAACATGAGAAACATGGACTCAGCGTAGGGCACTGAAAACACCAGCGACAGGGGAGCGAACATCAGCAGCAGTACGGCGCGGCGCGCGGTGCGTTCGCCATATTGCGCGTTGACGATGTGATAGAGCGCCCAGCCAGAGCCCATCAGGCAGAGGTTTGATACCAGAAAGCCGGCGAAGACATAGTGCCCCAAACACAGAGTAGCCACCACCCGCACGATAAGCGGATAGAGCGGCAGAAAGATCAGCAGCTCCGGCTTCTCGGCGATATAACCCAGGCGGGCAAGGTCGATGTAGTCGGAGGCGTCCCAGCGCACCCAGTGGCTGATGGCGGCGGTGAACAGCTTGTCGAGCGAGCCGGTGAGTACGCTGCCCACCATGGCGGAGGCCAGGATAAGCAGCCGGCTGACCAGCATCACGCAGGCGATCCAGACGAGCAGACGCAGCTGCGTATGCAACGCCCACTGATTGCGCTTCAGGCGGCGTCGCAGCTGGCGGCTGGCCGTGAATGATACTTCTTCCACCGGCCCGAGCGGCTCGAGCGCCCGCCGGTTGACCAGACGCCGCACGAGCGAGCCAAACTCAATGCCAGGCGCGAACGGCTCCGCGAAGAAGCGCATCAGCACGATGAACAATGAGCAGACCAGCATCATGGCCAGCAGCCATGGGATCAGGGAAGAAAGCAGATTGGACAGAAAAATCATGAGGGATTGTCTCCGTTTCCCGTATGTGAACCCGCCTCACGGCATTGTGAAAACAGGAGAGGCGGCGTTGCACGCGGTCATTTCTGATGATTCGGCGCGGCAGCGTGAACGGCAGGCCGGGCATAGATCGATCTGCCGTCGGAACGAACAGCCTCATAGGGATCGGCGTCGCTGTCCCATTCGTCCAGCGCGGATTCGGCGCTTTGTTTGGGCGCGCTGAGCGCGTAGGGATCGATTTCTCCCGATGCGAAGGGATCGTCGTATTCGCTCTGCGCGATGGGCTTTGGCATATGCCGCACCGGTTCAGGGCGGCTGATTTTCTTTTCGCGCAGCGTTTCGACTTCTTCGTAGATGATTTGCCGCTTGCGCAGCCATAGCCAATAGGGCCGCCAGCGGATCATCCAGATCAGCCAGTCCACGACGAGTCCGATGACGATGAGCGCCAGCGCGACGCTCATCCAGTTGTCGGCAAACCATGTCAGGAATCCTCCGGCCATGTCGGCCTGGAAGAAATTCCAGACCCAGCTCGTGACAAGGCGGATCCAGCTGAGCAGCACCTCGATCAGCTTTTGGGCAAAACCGTTATTCGTCAAAGCAATACCTTCTTTCAGGAATGTGCGCCGGCTGTTTTTCAGCCGCCGGAAATGGTCACGGTGACGGAGGCCGGATCACATTCCAGATACAGCTCGCTGTGGCTGTCGCACAGCAGAGTTACCGGCAGCGTATATTCGCCGGACGCAAGGCCCGAAACGTCGACGTAAGCCTGCACGGCGTCGGCAGTGAGGCTGTTTACGGTGTTGTACGCGCCCGTCGCGCGCACGGACACGCTCTCGCTGGAGAAGGCGACGGTGCGTCCGGCCTGCACGCCGCGCGCCGTAACAGCGACTCCGGGCAGGGTGACGGAAGTTTCGATTTCCTCGATATAAACGGTGATGTTCACCTGCTCGCTGGATATATAGCGGATATCCTTCAGCCGGTTCACCACAGCCATCGTTGAGAAGCTGCTCGTGCGGCCCGTCACATTGACCGGTTCAAACGACAGCGCCTCCAGCTCGCTCAAAAGCGTCGGATCAGCCGCCAGCGTGATGGTTTCGGGCTGAACGTCGATGTGCGTGATCTGATAGCCCTCGGGCAGCGTGCCGGTGGTGGCGGTATCGACGCCGTCGTCCACATTCAGCTGAATCTTGGGATAGATGTCGATGTTGATCATACCCACGGTGATGGAGGGGCGCGCCAGAGAATTGCTCACCTCTCTGCCCTGGTCGTCCAGCAGCGTAAGCTGCGCGGAACGCACATAGGAGGAAGTCATATCGGTCACATCGATCTGCGCGCGCGCGGAAACGATGGTCTGTACGATCGAAGAAGGCCCTGACACCGTCACCTGCGTGGGGTTGATGCGGCTGATGTTATACCAGTAGCTGTCGCTCACATCGCCTGTGAACTCGACGTTGACCGGCACATAGCGCGAGTCGAGGCTCTCGATGGCGACCTCCACGGCAGAGGGCGTGATCTGAACGACCCGGCCGTAA
>JAFZRB010000216.1 GCA_017620115.1 Clostridia bacterium
GCGGCGGTCGTGCGCGCGCTCCAGCGCGGAGATCGCGTAGCGGCCGTAAATCGCGGCCAGGCAGTCCAGCGCCGCGCCGTCGGCCATGTCCCATTCGTCCAGCAGCGCCAGCAGCGCCTCCACGCGTCGCGCGCTCAGCTCGAAATAGCGCGGCAGCGCGCGGGCGGTGAGGCTGCCCCCGGCGCGGCGCGCATAGTGATAGCCGCACGCCGGCAGCGCGACGAGGCTGCCCGCCCGCCGCGCCACGTCGATGTTGAACAGGATATCCTCGATCAGGGGCACATCCCGGAACGAGAGCGCGTGTTCGCGCAGGAAATCGAGGCGGTACAGCTTGTTCCAGGCGTAGCCTAAGAGAGTCCGCCATTCCAGCGGCACAATCTGGCGGCGCATGGAGGCCGCGTCCGCGCACTCGGCGGCGTCGGGGCGGATCACGTGCGTTTCAACCGGTTTGCCGTTCGCGTCGAAGTGCTCCTCCGTGACGCCCCACACGGCCCACTGCGCGCCGGTGCGCTCCAGCGCGGCCACGGCCCCGCCCAGCAGCTCCGGCTCGATCCAGTCGTCGGAGTCCATAAAGCAGACATAGCGCCCGCGCGCGGCGGCAAGCCCGTCGTTGCGCGCGGCGGAGAGGCCGCCGTTTTTCGCGCGGTGAATGACGCGCGCGCGGGGGTCGGCCTGCGCCAGCGCGTCGCACAGCGCGCCGCATCCGTCCGGCGAGGCGTCGTCCACCAGGATCAGCTCCAGGCGCGTCTCCGTCTGAGCCAGCGCGCTCTTCGCCGCCCGCTCCAGCCAGGGCTCGACGTTGTAGACCGGCATGACGATGGAAAGAATGAGATCGTTCATCGGTTCGCCCTCAGCTTCGCGAAAATTCCGCCCCAGCGCCGCTTCACGAAGGATATGAATTCGCCCTCGAGCAGCACGAGGGAAACGCTGCGCGTTTTAAGCGACAGCATGAGCAGCTTCATGGCGGCTGAACGCGGCCTGGCGACGGCCAGCGCGCGCGAGAGCGCGGGGTTTTCGAGCATTTCGCGGATCTTTTCGCGCTTTTCGCGCCGGCTGAGCGGGCAGCGCGGGCCCGCGACGTTTTCCACGCAGCCTACCACGCGCTCGGCGTAGCGGCGCTGCAGCATTTCTTCGCTGTCGGGATCGGAAGCGCCCCAGTGCGCGTACAGCTCGAGCATCCAGCGGTGCTCCTCCTCGCGCTTTTCATACATGCCCTCGCGGTAGCGCGCGCCTTCGCTCTCGGCGCGGGCGCGGATGAAATGATAATACGCCCTGTCCGTCACGCCCACGCGTTCGATGTCGCGGAACACGGCCAGGTTAAAGGGCAGGTCGTCCCAGAACGTATCGGGAAACTCGATATGGTTTTCCCGGATGTAGTCCGCGCGGAACAGCTTGTTCCATGGCGGATAGAGCTGGTTTTTATCGAACAGCCGCCAGGCCGCCCTGCGGAACGCCTCGCGGGAGGGGAACACCTGCGCGGGCACGTTCAAAAGCTGCCGGTGAAAATGGGTTTCGTCGTAATAGGTGTCGATGTAGAAGCCCGCCACGGCGGCGTCCAGTCCGTTTTCTTCGGCCAGCGCGAACAAATCGCCCAGCATATCCGGCTCCGCCCAGTCGTCGGCGTCCATGAAGAAGAAGTATTTGCCCGACGCCTGCGCCATGGCGCGGTTGCGGGCGAGAGGCGCGCCGGCGTTGGCCTGATGAATCACGCGCACGCGGGGGTCGCCCGCGGCGAATTCGTCGGCGAGGGCGCCGGTCCTGTCGGGCGAGCCGTCGTCCACGATGATGAGCTCGAAATCGCGGAAGCGCTGATCGAGCACGCTTTTGACCGCGCGGCCGATGTAAGCCTCCACGCGGTAAGCCGGCATGATGACGCTGATCTGCGGCACGAGGTTCCTCCCCTTCGGAGAATCAGGAATTTTTGTTGCTCCGTTCTTTCCGGCGTCGGTCCTGTTCGCAGGTACAGAACTCCCGATTCCTAAGTTCTTTGCATGTTTCCCAGCGTGAGCATGAGCGCGTCGAGGCCGGCGGCGTCGCGCACGCGGCCGGACTTGATGGCGTAATCGGTGTCGACGCAGGCCGCGTAGCCGGCTTCGAGCGCCTCGGCGGAGAATCGGCCGGCCTGCTCGGCGGCGCGGGAAGCGGCGTAATGATTGAGCGACAGCCGCCGCTCGATCTCCGGCAGGGGCAGGCCCTGCGCGCGCATCAGGCGGATGTGGGTGAGCATGCGCAGCTGGCGCGTGAGCATGGCCAGCGCGCCGATGCGCGTTTCGCCCCGCTCCAGCATGGCCTTGAGCAGCAGCTGCGCACGGCCGTTCTGGCCGCGCATCAGGCAGTCGATCATCTGGAACACCGTGCATTCGGCGGAGGGCGTCACGACGGCCTCCACATCCTCGCGCGCAATGGCGCGTTCGCCCGCGAAGGCGCACAGCTTGTCCAGCTCCTGCGTGAGGGCGGTGAGCGAGCGGCCCGCCATGAACACCAGCTGCCCGAAGGCGTCCGGCCCGATGTCGCTGCCGCTCGATTTCACATGGCGCGCGCACCATTTGTACAGTTCGCTGTCGCTCAGCAGCGCGAATTCGACCCACTCGGCGCGCGCCTTCAGCGCCTGCGTGAGCTTGCGGCGGCTGTCCGGCGCGTCGTCCAGGATGAACACCAGGCAGCAGGTGTCCGGCGGGTTATCCAGCCACCTGATGAAGCGCTCCGCGTCGCCCGGTTCGCCGCGGGCGGTGAGCGCCGTCCAGTCGCGCAGCACGACGAGGCGCTTTTCGCCCATCAGCGGCAGCGTCTCCGCGGCGTCGATGACCGACTGAACGTCCGCCGCGCCCTCGAACAGGTTCTGGTTGAGCGCCTCGAGGCCCTCGGGGAGCAGCTTTTTGCGCAGTTCGTTGAGCGCCGCGGCGAGCACGTAGACTTCGGGCCCGTAGAAAAGATAGGCGGGCCGGATGTCCCCCGCTTTCACGCTTTTGAAGAATTGCTCGTAGGTCATGATGTGCCTCCGGGCGCGCTTCAGCCGACGGCTTCGCCCAACAGCGCGGTCAGCCTGGCGGCGTCCCCGATCTTTTCGCCGAGATACCAGCCGTCCTCGGCCTCGTCGTATTTGAGCTAGAGCGCGGCGAGCACGTCGACGCCCTTTTCGTCGATGAGGATATCCATCGACACGGGCTCGCTGACATCGTAGAGATCGACGGCATACTCGCCGCCGCCGAGGGCCTCGGCGTCCTCGCAGGCGTCCAGAAAGGCCTTCAGGCGGGCGGAATCGATGTTGACCAGCATGGAAAAATCATCCTCCTGACAAAGAGCGATCGCTGCCGGATGGCCGACGGCGGCTGGATTCATTATAGCACAGCGCGGGCGGGGCTGTCAAAACCTTCGGAGACCGGCAGGAACTTTGGCGCTGAAGCGCGCGTCTCAGTGGGCGAAAGGGGTGATTCCTGTGATTGATGTGAAACGCCTATTGAAACGCTGCTGCGCCGCCCTCCTGGCGGCCCTGTTCCTCATCCTGACGTCAGCCGCGCTGGCGGAAGAAACCGCCTTATACGAAGGGCCCGTGCTCGCCTTCAACGCCCCGCGCGACGCCGAACTCAACCTGAACGACATGACGGCTGATTCCTACGCGCAGAGCCTGTATTCGCCCGGCAGCGGCGAGGTGATCGTGTCCGCCGCGTTCGCCGCGGCGGACGAGCGCGACGCCTGGATCGGCGCGCTGATGGGCGACACCTCCACCGCCGTTCCCGCGGCGGAATTCGATTCCCTGCAGGGTTACGGCGCGCGGCGCGCAGTCCTCACGGCCGCCTATACGGGCGGGGAGAACCTCGTCATGGCGGGCCTCGCGCAGGCGGGCGTGCGGTATGTCGTCAACATCGTGACCGTGGACGCCGCGCGCGCGTATCTGTTCGTCGCCGCGATGCCCGAGAGCGCCTTCATCGGCGAGGGCATGGACGAGGTCGTCGAGGCGCAGATCGAATCTTTGGAAATCTTCGATCCGGCCGCCAGAATCATGCTCGTGCCGGAAGACGGGACGGACGCTTATAACCTGGCCGGCGACATCCTGCAGGACGCGGATGCCGATGCGTTCCTCGTTTACGCGCTGGACGCCATCCGGAACGTGCGCCTGACCACCGTGACGCTGGACGCGCAGGGCCGCCTCGCGCCGGACGCCGAGCTGGGCGCGTGGAGCGGGATGAACTTCGGCGACGCCATCCGCATCCGCGCGTTCCTGCCGGACGTG
Source organism: Clostridia bacterium (assembly GCA_017620115.1). Lineage (GTDB taxonomy): Bacteria > Bacillota > Clostridia > Christensenellales > Aristaeellaceae > Firm-10. The sequence goes on from JAFZRB010000216.1 coordinate 4,232, forward strand.
CTGCCCGGCTTCGCCGTGAGCTTCACCGATGCCGGCGGCGCGGAGAGCACCCTCTACATCACCATGAGCGGCCTGGACGGCGCGCTGATGCTGATTGGGGACTGACTGATACGAAAACCATGAATATGGGCCCGCCCCGCGCCTGGCAGGAGGCGGGCCTTTTCGCGTGCGTTACGGCTTCTGCGGGCCGTAGATCAGTTCGCCGTTCGCGCCTTGGAAGGTCTCCAGAAAGGTCATCGTGCCCGCGTATTGTCCGCGTCCGTCGAAGCCGGCGAAGATGATCCGGCCGTTCCAGACGGCGGCCTTCGGCACCGACTTGCAGGGGATGACGGGTTCCGCCGGCTCCCGCCAGCCGGCGAACGGCTCCCGCGAATACAGATAGCGCCCCTGGCCGCGCAGGCTGAACACCAGATAATACCAGCCGTTCAGCTCAAAGTAATCGCAGCACTCCGGCTCGTTCCGGCCCGGCGCGATATAGATCGGCTCGTCCTCCTCGCGCCAGACGTCCGCGTCCGGGCTGGTCAGGTGCGCCAGGCAGCCGCGGCCCTCCGCGAGCAGCGAGGTGGTGAGGAACATGTGGTATGTTCCCCGCGCGTCGCGGATCACCTTGGGATCGCGCGCCGACGCGCCGTTGTAGCGCTCGCTCAGGTACATTGCGAACGCCTCGTCCCGCCGGAAATGCCAGCCGTCCTCCGACAGGGAGCGGCCGATGCGCGCGGGCGAACCGTCGCAGGAGCGGATGGTGAAGAACAGGAACTGCTTATCCCCGCGCCTGATCCACGAGCCGGTGCAGATGGAGCCTTCCTCCGGCGCGTCTATGGTCACGGCCATGGGATGAATCTGCCAGCGGCGGAAATCCTCCGTGGAGATATGCGCCCACTGGTGCGCGCCCAGGCCCCACTTGCTGTGGTGGTGATGCCGGTCCTTGAGATACAGCACGTGATAGCGCCCGCCGTCCGCGTAGGGCATGCAGTCGCCCACGAACACGTTTTCCTCCGGCTGCCAGCCCTCGGCCCCCTCAAACTCGCCCAGCACCGCGGGCTGCGGCGCTTCCTCCGCGGTATACGGCGTCACCGCGCAGCGGACCGGGCCCGCCTGCCGCGCGCCTTCCAGGAAATGACGGCCGCAGGGCCATTCCTCGTCCTGCAGACGCCCGCCCAGCCACAGCTCGACGCGCTGGGGAAGCACCCGGACGCACAGCGCCTCTCCGTCCGCCGCCGCGCCGCGCAGGCGCAGGGGTTCGCCGCGGAAGTCGTAGAGAATGGAGAATTCGACTTCGCCATTCCGCCGCGCGCAGGCCGCGGCGCACCGGCCGTCCCGCTCGAAGCGGAACAGTTCGCCCTCGCCCGACACGGCGGCCGTGAGGGCGATTCCATGAATAGAACCAGACATCGTTCATGCGCCTCCCGGAACAGATATAATTCATGGTCATTTTACCACATTTGCCGCCTCCTGAACAGGGCCTGCCGCGATTCATGGAAAAAAGCGGCGCTTTTCCCGGAAAGACGCCGAAAAGAATTGTTTTCCCGGGGCTTTTATGATATGCTTTTCGTAATATGGCAGGCTTGTCACGTTTGGAGGTGTTCTCATGAGCCGCATCACCACGCGCCAGTTTCAGCCGCTTTCCGACAATCAGATCGTTTGGGAGCTGATGCTGGACAACTACGCGCCCCGCTGCGCAAACGGCGTGGCCGCGCCGTTTTTTGAATACGCCCTCACTTCCTCCTGGATGGACAGGCGCTTTTTGTACCTGGATCGCCTCTGGTTCGACGGGGACAGGCCGGTGGGCTTCGTTTTCTACGAAAACCCCGTCAGCAGCGTGTTTTTTCATCTGCGCCAGGGCTATGAAGCGCTTGCGGATGAAATGGCCGCCTATGCCGACGCGGACATGCCGGGCGAGGCGGGAGAAAAGGAGTTTGTGCTGTTTCCCGGCCAGAAGGCGTTGATCGCCGCGGCGGAGGCGCGCGGCTACAGCCTGGATCGTGCCGAGGACGAGATGATGCTCGACTTCCGCAGGGGGTCGCTGGACCGGCCGCTGCCGGAGGGCTTCCGGTTCGTGCCGCCGGGAGAGATCGACGCGGTCAGAATGGCGCGCTGCACGTGGAAGGGCTTCGGCCACGCGGAGAACGCGCCGTTTGAAAACTGGGAGGCGGAGGATCCCGGAACGCCCTGGAATCCGCAAAAGTCCTATCGGGGCATCCTCAGCAGCATGATGGCCCCGCCGCCCCATTCCACTTATGAATACAACGTCGTCATCGCCGACGAAAAGGGCGAATACGCCTGCTATTCCGGGATGTGGTGGGTGCCGGAGAACCGCCTGGCCTACATGGAGCCGCTGTGCACCATTCCCGAATACAGGCGCCGCGGCCTCGCCGCCGCCGCGCTTTCGCGGCATTATCGCCGGATGAAGGCGCTGGGCGCGGAGTGGATGACGGGCGGCGGTAATGAGTTTTACCGCAGGATCGGATACAACGACGCCATGCGGTGGCTTTTCTGGAAAAAGAAGGCGGCTTCAGGCGGAGAACGGGCCTGACGGAGGGTCGGGCTCCCGGCGACCGGGGAGGGGAAGCATGTTTGTTCTCAATGATTATCTGGATCGGCTGATCGAATGCTGCCGCTCGGCGTTCGGCGGGAGGCTGTTATACGTTGGCCTGCAGGGCAGTTACCTCCGGGGGGAAGCGAACGAGAGCAGCGACATCGACGTGATGGCGGTCGTCGACGGCCTGACTGTTTCGGATATGGACAGATACCGGGATATCCTGAAGAGCGTCGGGTATTATGAACGCTCGTGCGGCTTCATATGCGGCAAAGCCGAGCTGGCGCGCTGGAATCCGCTGGAGATCTGCCAGCTCGTCCACACGACCAAAGACCTTTTTGGCAGGCTGGAGGGCCTGCTGCCGCCCGCGTCGCGGGAGGACGAAATCAATTATGTCAAGTTGAGCCTGGGGAATATCTATCACGAAATCTGCCATCGCTATATTCACGCGGACAGGGAGAAGAATATATCCGGATTTTACGCGATGCGCAAGAGCCTGTTTTTCCTGATGCAGAACCTGTATTACCTCGAAAGCGGGGAGTTTGCCATCACGAAAAAGGCGCTGATGGAGCGGCTCCCGGAAGACGACCGCGAGCTCCTGGCGCTCGCGGAGCCGCGCGGCGATCTTGACTTCGACAGAGCCGTTTCCATGCTGTTCGGCTGGTGCCAGAAGGCCTTCGCCCGGCTGGACCGGCTGGATCGCCGTTTGCCGGA
>JAFZRB010000031.1 GCA_017620115.1 Clostridia bacterium
GCCGTTGTCGAAGTGCAGCGTGCCGGTCACATAGGTGGGCACGTCCACAGTGACGACCTCGCCGTTGTGGGGCTGGCTGGTGATGGTGCGCGTGGGGAAAGAGGTCTTGGTGACGCCCGTCACGGCCTTCACGCCGCCCACCAGGTTGATGAGCGCGGTGAGGTAATAGGGGCCCATGTCCATCATAGGGCCGCCGCCGCGCTTATAGTAGAACTCGGGATCGGGATGCCAGGTCTCGTGGCCGCGGCAGATCATGAACGCCGCCGCGCCGATCACACGGCCGATCGCGCCCTCATCGATGAGCTTGCGGCAGGTCTGGATGCCCGCGCCCATGAAGGTGTCCGGCGCGCCGCCCAGCATGAGGCCCTTTTCCTCCGCCAGCGCAACGAGCTCTTTGCCCTCGGCCCAGTCCGCGCCGAGCGGCTTCTCGGAGTACACGTGCTTGCCCGCCTCCAGCGCGGCTTTCGTCACGCCGTAATGCTCGTAGGGGCGGGTGAGGTTGAGCACGATGTCCACCTCCGGGTCGGCGAAGGCGTCGTACATGGTCTCGTACAGCTTGGGCACGTTGTAGGCCGCCTGCGCCTTTTCCGCGCGCTCGCGGACCAGATCGCACACGCCGATGAGCCTGATTTCCTTAAACGTCCCGGTGATGTTTTTCAGATAGATGCCGCTGATCGAACCCACGCCGATCATCGCAATATTCACAGACATGGAAATAACCTCCGGCTTTATTGATGGGGAACGGGGAATCAGGGCGCGGCTCAGTACATCTTCGCGGTGTTCTCAAAGCGCTCGGTGGTGAGGCCGTGGTCGACGGCGTACTGCTTGCCCTCGGCGGCCCAGACGAGGCCGCGCTCCATCAGCACGCCCGCCGCGGGCGACTTGTCGAACACGTCGTCGTGATGGCCCAGCGAGTTGTAGAACACGCGGCCGTTGCCCCAGTATTTCGTCCACACGACGGGCATGTCCACGGGCTTATTGGAGATGTGGTAGTAGTGCACCACCGGGAAGCGCGTGGTGGCCAGCACCTCGATGGCGGGATCGACGTGCAGGTAGTAGTGCTCGCTGCATACGTCGAAGTCCTCTATGCCCTCCACGATGGGGCTGGAGCCGCGGCGCACGTTCACGCGGTAGCTGATGCCGTCGCCGCCCGGATGGCTCACCCACTGGCCGCCCGTCATGAACTGCCACTCGGTGTCCTGCCGGAAGGAATCGCACATGCCGCCGTGGCAGCCCGCCAGGCCCGTGCCGTTCGCCACGGCCTTTGAGATGTTCACCACGCGCTGATGCTCGATGGAGCCCATCGTCCAGCAGGCCACGATCAGGTCGAGGCCCATGAGCATGTCGGCGTCGTCCAGCGTTTCGAGCGTGTCGGTGACGGTCACATCGTAGCCGTGCTTCTCCAGCATCGCCTTATAGCGCGCCGACACCAGTTTGGGTTCGTGGCCGTCCCAGCCGCCCTGGAAAATCAGAACCTTCTTTTCTGTCTGCATGGTCTTTCCCTCCCGTATCATTATATTTCCTGCCGCCATTATACCATGAGATGGCGCGGGTTGCCAATGGTTTTTTGCACTTTGCCCGTATTTGCTCACATTTTGAAAACCCGCTCGCCGTTTTTCGCGGAGAGCGGGCTGAAAAAAACGCGATTTGAGCTTATCCGATCAGCATGCCGTGATCGACGTGGAACCACGCGCCGTCATACTGCACGTCGCCCACAAAGTCCTCGGCGAGCCTGCCGTCGATGATGTAGAACCAGTGGTCGTCGTACATCGCGAGGCCGGAGTGCTGCGCCTGCACCTGTCCGCCGGCGACAAAATACCACGCCGTGCCGTTGGGATCCTGGATGAGGCCGTTGTACTCGCGCAGCAGGCGGCCCGCCGCCACGGCGAACAGCCCGCCGTCATACTCCACGATGGCCGCCATGGTCGTATCCAGCTTGCCTTCCTTCACGTAGAACCACTCGGTCTCATACGGCACGATCTGCGTCACGTCCGTGCGGATGACGCCCTCGGAGCAGAAGTACCAGTCATCCGGGTGCGCCTCGTCGCGGGTGAGGCCAACGGCGGTCTCGTCGATCCTGCCGTCCTTCACCATGACCGGCACGCCGTTCAGGTCGTAGCTGCCGGCGTAGGCGGGATCGAGGCCGGGAATGAGGCCCGGATCGGGTTCAGGCTCGGGTTCGGGCGTTGCGGTAGGTTCAGGCGTGGGCGTCGCTGTCGGCTCAGGCGTAGGCGTTGCAGTCGGCTCAGGCGTGGGTTCAACTTCGGGCTCGATCACCGCCGCGCCGAGACCGATCGCCGAGCCGAGCTTCAGTGCGGAGGGTATCGAATGGGCGGGCGCTTCGCTCGCGCTGCTGAGCCACAGGCCCTCCGCAACGCTGACACGCCACCACTCGCCTTCCTGCATTCCGCCACTCGCAATAAGAACAGACACCATGTTTGCGTCAGACAGGCAGGGTATCAGCCGCGTGTTGCTTTTGGAGCCCGTTTGCCACGCTTCCTCTGAAACGAGCGTGAAATAGCATGTTTTCTCCGGCGTTACGACAGCGTCAAACACCAGCTCGCCCTTCGCGTTGTAAATCGCGTGCGCGTCATTGTCGCCGTACTTCGTCACCGCGTAAGCCACCAGCGAGAACACGCCTTCTCCATCATTGTTATATATTGTTGAAACATAGCCGCCGTCGTACGCATCTGCGTATGTTGCGTATCCCGCCACACCGTCACGGTTCAGTCTGCAACGAACATACGCGGTGTCAGTAACCGGAATGGTAAAAAGCATATCTGTCTCATTGTAGTCGAGCGCCTCATAGTACTCGGCATCCATGGACAGGGCAAGCCTGCGCGGCACGACAACGTCAGCCAGCGCGGCAGGCATCGTCAGCGCCATGATCATCGCAGCCGCCAGCAGAACGGAAACGATCTTCTTCATGACAAACTCATCCTTCTTTTCTATCAATTTCATCGGAATTATAGAATCAAATCCCGTAAAAGTCAATATCATGATCCGATACAAAACGACATTCTCGCTGAGACGAAAGAAAGCAAGCAAAGACGCAGTAAAAATGCTGAGAAACGCACTTTATACCCCCATCCTCCACAGCGCCCTCTCGCTGGACGACACCGCCAGCGCGCCGGCCGCGAGCGCCTGCTCCACGTCCTTTTCCTCGGTCACCATGCCCCCCGCGATCACGGGAAGATTCAGCGTGTCCTTAAGGCGCGTGATGGCCTTGGGCACCAGGCCCGGCAGCACCTCGATGAGGTCGGGCGGGTTGGCCGCCAGGTGGCGGATGCCGCCGCTCAGCGAGCTGGAATCGACCAGAAAGAGGCGGTGGATGGTGAGCATGTCCTGCTCCGCGGCCTTGCGCAGCAGCTGCGCCTTCGTCGAAATCATGCCGTCCGGTTGGAGCGTCTTCGCGCACCATTCGACGGCGGCCGCGTCCCGGCCCAGCCCGTCGCACAGGTCGAGATGGATGAACGCGAACTTGTCCGCCCCGCGCAGCGCCGCCATCATGTCCGGCAGGGTCAGGATCGACCCGCCCAGCAGGAACACCGCCGCCACGCGGCTGGCGGCCGCCTCGCGCACGTCGTCCATATTGCGCGCCGCCGCGATCACCGGCCGCTGATGCACGGCCGTCAAAAACTCATCCCTGCGCGCCATCGCCATTCCGCCTCCATAAAACGAGGGCCGCCCCGCTGACGGGATGGCCCTGCGCTGATTTACCGCCCGATTACTTCTCGTTCGCTTCCATCGTGGCGATCAGGTTCATGTTGTACCATTCGATGTCGTTCAGATCCTTGGTGTTGAAGCCGCCGGCCTTATACCAGGTCTTGGAGCCGAAGTAGGTCTTGTAGGTCTCCTTGGTGAACTTGTAGCCGTGACGCGCGTAGATCTCGTTGCGGGCATAGGGCCACAGCGACTTGTCCACGGAGCGGATATCGCTCTTGGTGAGCTTCACCGTGCTGGAGTTGGGGAAGATGTACTGATCCGCTCCGATGGCCTGAGCCGCCGCGGGCAGCTTGGAGGAGCTGGAGCTGGAGCCGGAACTGGAGCCGGATGAACCGGAGCCCGAGCTGGAGCCGGAACTGCCGGACGAGGACGAGCTGTTCTCGAATTCCTTCTCCATGCCGGCGATCAGCTCCATGTTGTACCACTCGACGGAGTTCAGGTCGCTGGTCTTGAAGCCGCCGGCCTTATACCAGCTCTTGGTGGCGAAATAGTCGGCGTACTTCTTCTTGTCGAACACATAGCCGTGGCGCGCGTAGATCTCGTTGCGGGCGTAAGGCCACAGGCTCTTGTCGATGGAGAGCACGTCGCTGCGCGTCAGCTTGACGGAGCTGGAGTTGGGGAAGATGTAGCTGCCGTCGGTGCCGGAGGAAGAGGCGCGCGGCGCGCTGTCCTTGTTGATGGCGTTGATGGTGGCTTTGCCGGCGATGCCGTCCACGGTCAGGCCCGCGGCGCGCTGGAACGCGCGCACGGCGGCGGCCGTCTTCTGGCCGTACACGCCATCCGCCTTGCCGCTCAGATAGCCCAGCGCGATCAGGCGGTTCTGAAGCTTGGTCACCTCGTCGCCGGTCGCGCCGATGGTCATGCTGCCCGCGGCGGTGTAACCGGAGGAGGAAGCGCCCGTGCCGGTCGACGCCGTGCCGGCGCCGGTCGTGGCGGGCGTCGTCGTGGTCGTGGTCGTCGTGGTCGCGCCGGTAACCGGCGTGGTGGCCTCAGTGGGCGTCGTGGTTTCGGTCGTGGTCTGACCGCCCATGGTGGTGGCCGGGGTCACGATCTCGCCGGTGGCGCTGTCCCTGCGGAAGTTGCCCTCCACCAGCACGGTGGGCGCCGCGCCGTTGAGCGGCACGCGGGTCAGCTTCGGCGTTTCGAGGTTATACTCGTACACGATCACGGAGTCTTTCAGGATCGCCATGTAGTTGTAGGGATCGGGCTCATAGATCAGCGCCTCGGTGCTCTTGTCGCCGCTGAGGTCGGAGAGGGAGAGCGCTTTCTCGCGGTACACGACCAGGCCGTAGTCGGTGGGACGATAGCTCCAGTCGTACTCGCTCAGCACCTTGATCGTCTGATTGGTGTTCACGTTCAGGCGATACAGGCAGCCGTCCAGCCATTCCTGCGTATCGGAGGTAACGCGATAGCTGTCGTTCAGGTTGTGGAAATAGATATAGTCGCCGTAGGCGTACAGCGCGGACACGCCCTGATTGAACTGCTGCATGTCGTTGCTGCCGTCCAGCATCATGCCGTACAGGCGGCCGCTCTGGCCGGTCACGTTGCCGCCGGCGGTCAGCGCGGACCTCATCTCATAGGTGGCCACGTCGTCGACGGACTCATAATATACGATGCCGTCCGCGATGGTGTAGGTGGTCATGCTGCGATCGGACACCTGGCGCGCGGTGCTCAGGGTGAGATCGATCTCCATCAGGCGGCCGTTCACCAGGCAGTACAGCTTGCCGTTATACAGGCTCAGCGAATGGGCGATCTCGCCCGGCGCGAATTCGGCCACGATGGAGCGCGCGCCGTCGGACATGCGCATGATGGCCTGGAACACGCTGCCGGTGTAGCGCAGATAATAGACGTTGCCGTTCACATCGGACAGCAGATCGTTGATCTGCGCCGCGGTTTCGATCAGCGTGAGCACGCCGCCTTCGGCGGGCATGGAATACAGCGAGGAAACGCCGCTGCCGGGCAGAATCATAAACAGCTTGTTGCCGGCTTCGGCCGCAAACGCGCCGAACTCGGCCTTCACGCCGCTGTCGGCCGACGCCGAGGGCGTCGCGTACGCCGCCAGGCACAGCGCCAGCGCCACAACCAGCACAAGCAGCTTTTTCATATGTTTCATGTCGAAGACCTCCCAAAATGCGTTCCGCAGGTATTTATACCTATCTGACGCAATTTTACAGGAAAAGTTGCGCCGCGTCAATATACCGGGGGCACATTTAACCATACCGCATCAAAACGATATACAAAAGTAAAGAAGCGGCAACCTCAATCGCGCAAAACGCAATCAGGTTGCCACTTCCGCTCTTTTCGCAAGGACAGATTTATTCCAATAGCTCTATGTCCTGATTATCCCTCGAGCATACCGTGATCTACGTGGAACCACACGCCGTCATACTGGACGTCGCCGGTGAAATCCTCGGCCAATTCGCCGTTGATTACATAGAACCACGCGCCGTCATACTGCTGCAGGCCGGTGTACTCCTGAAGCACGCGGCCAGCTGCCACGAAGTACCACACGCCATCGTTCGGGTTCTGAACGAGGCCGCTGTACTCGGTCAGCAGACGGCCCAAGGCCACGATGAATTGCTGTCCATCATAGCTCACAAGACCGTTATAGCTGGTGTCAAGCCTGCCGCCGCTCAGATAGA
>JAFZRB010000005.1 GCA_017620115.1 Clostridia bacterium
TACCGCGGCGTCAAACTGGGCATCTATCCCCCGCTGATCTTCATGGGCGTCGGCGCGATGACCGACTTCGCGCCCCTGCTGGCCAACCCCAAGAGCCTGCTCCTGGGCGCGGCGGCGCAGCTGGGCATCTTCCTCGCCTTCACCGTGGCCATGCTGACCGGCCTGTTCACCCCCGAAGAAGCGGCCTCGATCGGCATCATCGGCGGCGCGGACGGCCCCACGGCCATTTTCGTCACCACCCGCCTGGCTCCGCAGCTGCTGGGTCCCATCGCGGTCGCAGCGTACAGCTACATGGCGCTGGTCCCCGTCATTCAGCCGCCCATCATGAGGGCGCTGACCACCAAGGAAGAGCGCTCCATCGTCATGGAGCAGCTGCGCCCGGTCTCCAAGACCGAGACCATCATCTTCCCCATCGTGGTCACCATCGTGGTGTCGCTGCTGCTGCCCGACGCGGCCACGCTGATCGGCTGCCTGATGCTGGGCAACCTGTTCCGCGTCTCCGGCGTTACCGAGCGCCTGAATAAGACCGTTCAGAACGAGCTGTGCAACATCGTGACCATCTTCCTGGGCGTCACCGTCGGCGCGACCACCAACGGCGCGAACTTCCTGACCTTCGACACCCTGAAGATCGTGCTGCTGGGCGTGATCGCCTTCATGGGCGGCACGGCGGGCGGCGTGCTGCTGGCCAAGCTGATGAACAAGCTCACCGGCGGCAAGATCAACCCGCTGATCGGCTCCGCGGGCGTTTCCGCCGTTCCCATGGCCGCGCGCGTCTCGAACACCGTCGGCCAGCAGGAGAACCCCGGCAACTTCCTGCTGATGCACGCCATGGGCCCGAACGTGGCCGGCGTCATCGGCTCGGCTGTCGCGGCCGGCGTATTCATCTCCCTGTTCGCCCATTGATGTGTAAAAGGAGGAAATCCCTGTGGGAAAGGTACTTATCACTGAAACCATCCTGCGCGACGCGCATCAGTCCCAGGCCGCGACCCGCATGAGGCTCGAGGACATGCTGCCCGCCTGCCCGATTCTCGATAAAGCCGGCTACTACTCCATCGAATGCTGGGGCGGCGCCACCTTCGACAGCTGCCTGCGCTTCCTGAACGAGGATCCCTGGGAGCGCCTGCGCGCCCTGCGCAAGGCCCTGCCCAACACCAAGCTGCAGATGCTGTTCCGCGGCCAGAACATCCTGGGCTACAAGCACTACGCCGACGACGTGGTGGACGAGTTCGTGCGCCTGTCCATCAAGAACGGCATCGACATCATCCGCATCTTCGACGCGCTGAACGACGTGCGCAACCTGCAGGCCGCCATCGCCGCCACCAAGAAGTACGGCGGCATCTGCGAGGTGGCCATGAGCTACACCATCAGCCCGGTGCACACCGAGGAGTATTTCGTGAAGCTGGCCCAGCAGCTGGAGCGCCTCGGCGCGGACAACATCTGCATCAAGGACATGGCCAACCTGCTGCTGCCCTACACCGCCTACAGCCTCGTGAAGAAGCTGAAGAAGGCCGTGAAGTGTCCCATCCATCTGCACACCCACAACACTGCCGGCGTGGGCAACATGACCGTTCTGAAGGCCATCGAAGCGGGCGTGGACATCGTGGACTGCGCGCTGTCGCCCCTGGGCAACGGCACCTCCAACCCCGCCACCGAGCCGCTGATCGCCACGCTGAAGGGCACGCCCTACGACACCGAGATCGACCTGGACGCCCTGACCGAGGCCACCACGCACTTCCGCGGCGTGGCCGACAAGCTGAAGAAGGAAGGCATCCTGGATCCCAAGGTGCTGAGCGTGGATATCAACACGCTGAAGTATCAGGTGCCCGGCGGCATGCTGTCCAACCTGATCAACCAGCTGAAGCAGGCGAACGCCTCTGACCGGTTCTACGAGGTGCTGGCCGAGGTGCCGCGCGTGCGCGAGGACTTCGGTTATCCGCCGCTGGTCACCCCCACCTCCCAGATCGTGGGCACGCAGGCCGTCATGAACGTGCTGGCCGGCGAGCGCTACAAGATGAACCCCAAGGAGAGCCAGGGCCTGATGCGCGGCGAATACGGCAAGCTGCCCGCCAAGGTGAACGAGGAAGTGCGCCGCAAGGTCATCGGCGACCAGGAGGTCATCACCTGCCGTCCCGCCGACCTGCTCAAGCCCGAGCTGGAAAATTACCGCAAGGAAATCGGCGAGTACATCACCCAGGAAGAGGACGTGCTCACCTACGCGCTGTTCCCGCAGGTCGCCCAGAAGTTCTTCAAGGCCCGTCAGGCCAAGCTGATCGGCCTGGACAACTCCGTCCGCGACGAGAAGAACAACGCCATGCCCGTCTGAACGGGCAGCGCCCGCTGACACCGCTTACGCCGCTGAAAAACGGACTTCTTCGGCGGAGATCGGCCTCGAAGTCCTTCGGCGCTGCGAATACGTTGGTTCATGCGGTCGCTTGATTCCATCGCATCGTTTCTTTCACGCCTGCCCGGCCCAAACAGCCGGGCAGGCTTCTTTATCCCCCATCCCCAATCGCCATTTTCTAATTATCAATTTATAATTTCTAATTGCTAATTTCCCCCATCCCCCTCAGCCTTTTCAGTATCCTGCTCTCCATGCGCGAGACCTGCACCTGCGTCATGCCCAGCTCGGCGGCGATGCTGGTTTGTGTCTGGTCGAGGAAATAACGGCGGCGGATCAGCTCGCGTTCGCGGGGCGGCAGACTGTCCAGCATGGTCCGAAGGTCGATCCGGCTGACCAGCCGCGCGGTGTCGTCCTCGCCGATGGTATCCTGCAGGAGCAGGTCGCCGTCGCCCAGCGGCTCGCTCAGCGAGCGCACGCCGTAGCCCGCCTCCATGGCCAGCAGCGCGTCCTCGCGCGAGAGGCCGAGCCGCTGCGCGAGCGTTTCCAGCGTCGCGCCGTCGCCCAGCTCCTCCCGCAGCCTCGCCAGCCGAATAGCGTTCTCCCGGATGGAGCGCGCCACGTGAACCTGGCTGTCGTCGCGCAGGAAGCGCCGGATCTCCCCCATGATGAGCGGCACGGCATAGGTTGAAAAGCGCACCTGATAGCGCCGCGGATCGAAGTTCCGGATCGCCTTCACCAGCCCCAGCCGTCCCAGCTGCACCAGGTCGTCGCGCTCCCGGCCTCGGCCTTCAAAGCGCTTCACCACATAGTGGACGAGCGGATCGTGCTTCAGCGCCATCTGCTCCAGCGCCGCTCCGTCGCCTCCGCGTATGGCTTCGATCAGTTCAAGATCGCTTTTGTCCGGCCCGCCCATCAGGCGTCCCGCACGAGACAGCAGGCGGGCGTCAGCTGCTTTCTCATGCGCACGATGGTTCCGCTGTTCACCTGCGAAATCACCTCGACGCCGTCCATAAAGCTCTCCATCACCGTGAAGCCCATGCCCGAGCGCTCGGCGTCTTCCATTGTGGTGAAGAAGGGTTGGCGCGCCTGCTCGACGTTCTCGATGCCGCAGCCCTTATCGGCGATCTCCACCAGCAGGCCGCCGCCCTCATCCAGCCACGCGCGCATGCGCACCAGGCCGCTGTGTTCGCGGTAGCCGTGCACGATGGCGTTTGTGACCGCCTCTGAAACCGCCGTCTTCACGTCGCCCAGCTGCTCCAGCGTGGGGTTCACGGGCATGATGAAGGCGCTGATGACCATGCGCGCCAGCGCCTCGTTTTCCGGGCGGGATCGGAAATCCAGCCGCATATCGTTTACTGTCTTCATTGTCGTCCTCCTACGCCAGCTTTTCAATGATTTCATATAGACCCGACAGCTGCATGATCCTGTCCATGCGCCGGCTGCCGGGCATCACGGCCACGCTGCCGCCCCGGCGGCGCATCAGCTTATAGCGCCCGATCATCATGCCGATGCCGGAGCTGTCCATGAACTCCAGCCCGCTCAGGTCGAACACCAGCCGACGCACGCCGGGATCGGCGATCAGGCCGTCCAGTTCCGCCCGCAGCTCGCCCGCGCGCCGGTGGTCCAGCTCGCCCGACAGCCGAACGCACAGCGTTCCGTTTCTTTTCTCGTAATCCAGCAATACAGACACCTCCCGCTTCCCGGAGCGCTCCGCCCCGGATACACCACTCCTTTTCGATTGTGACGCCGACAAATCCTTGCGCGAAGACGCGCTGATCCTGTCGGGTGACAGCCAATCGTGCGACAAAAACCGCGGGGAAACAGACCGCTTCCTCTCGCCTTCCGCCGCATGATCCCTTCCATTTGGGTTATGCTGATGGCGGGAGGTGATTTTTATGCCCAACACCGCGCCAGGAGCGGATATCGCGCGCATCCGCGTTTCCGCCGCGCCGGGTCGCGCGGAACGCATCCGCGACTACCTGAACGAAATCGGCGACCCGAATCATTTCTTCTGCGGCCCGATCGAGGTTCAGACGCGCTTCAACCCGCACGGTTCTCCGCTCAGGCCGCTCATTGAGCGGCATATCCAGGATTTCTGACTGGAAGGTTTTACCGCTTGAAACCGGCGCGACCGGATGATATGCTGGACGAAAACGGGCTGATCGGAGGAATCGACATGGCTGTACGGAAAACCGACACGATGTGGCCCTGCGCGCTGTACATCCGGCTCTCCCACGAGGACGGCGATAAGGACGAGAGCGACAGCATCGTCAATCAGCGCGCGCTGCTCAGCGCCTTCGCCGCCGAACAGCCGGATCTGAGCGTGGCGGACGTGTGCGTCGACGACGGCTTCACCGGCTCTAATTTCGAGCGGCCGGCCTTTCAGCGCATGATGGCCGGCGTCACCGCGGGCCGTATCCGCTGCGTCGTGGTGAAGGATCTCTCGCGCTTCGGCCGCAATTACATCGAAGCCGGGCGCTATCTGGAGCAGGTGTTCCCGGCGATGGGCGTGCGCTTCATCTCCGTAAACGACCGCATCGACAGCTATGCCGATCCGGCCTCCGCCAGCGGGCTGCTGCTGCCCTTCCGCAACCTCATCAACGACGAATACTGCCGGGACATCTCGCAGAAGGTGAGAAGCGCTTTGGACATAAAGCGCCGCCAGGGCCAGTTCATCGGCTCGTTCGCGCCTTACGGCTATAAAAAGTCGCCGGACGACCGCAACCGCCTCGCCGTCGACGGCGAAACAGCGCCCGTCGTGCGGGAAATCTATCGCCTGTTCCTCGCCGGGCAGGGCATCAAATCCATCGCGCGGCAGCTGAGCGCCCTGCGTCTTCCCACGCCAGCCGCCCGCCGGGCCGGAACGGACGAGTGCCTGTGGTCGGACTCCTCCGTCCGGCGCATCCTCACGAATCCGGTCTACTGCGGCCATGCCGCTCAGGGCAAGCGCCGCTCCATAAGCCACCGGCTGAACCGCTCGCTGTGCGTGCCGCCGGAGGAATGGACCGTGGTTCGGAACACGCACGAGGCCATCATCAGCGAAGAGGATTTCGAGCGCGCCGCCCGCCTGATCGGCAAAAACGCCCACGCCGCGCCGGAGAAAAGCTGCGTCTATCCCCTTTCCGGCCTTTTATTCTGCGCGGACTGCGGCCGGCCCATGCACCGAAAAACAATCGCCCAGCCTTACGGCGTTTACGCCTATTACATCTGCTCCGGCTATAAGAAGCATCGCGTGTGCACGAAGCACACCGTCCGCGCCGACCTGCTCGAACACGCCGTGAGCGAGACGATCGCGCGGCAGATCGAGCTGTGCGTGAGCGCGAAGGAGCTGCTCGCGGCGCTGAAGCGCGGCTCCGACGAAAGCCGGCGCGCTCCGCTGGAAAAACGGCTGACGGCGCTGGAGGACGAAAAGCGGCGCGTCGCCCGGATGAAGCTGGCGCTGTATCCCGATCTCAAGAGCGGGCTCATCTCCCAGGCGGATTATGTCGCCCTGCGCGCGCAGTTCGAAGAAAAGCTCGAAGGCCTCGAACGAGCTGCGGCGCTTCTCGCGGACGCCCTGCGGCGCGAGGACGCCGCGCCGGCGCGCGCTCGGGACGGGCTGGAGCACTTCATCCGGCATCACCGCTTCCGCGCGCTCAGCCGCGATATGGCCGCCGACCTGATCGAACGCATCGACGTGCGCGAGGGCGGGAAAATCGACATACAGTTCCGCTACCGCGACGAGCTGGCGGCGCTGGAAGAGCCCTAGCGCGCGCTTTTGACGCCGCGCGGGCAGATCGCCATGAATGAAACGCGCCGCTGCATTTCCTCTGGACAGACGCGGCTGTTCGTGTTATGATGAGCATGGAAAATAAGCTGTCCGGGAGGAACAATGCCATGCTCTCTTTCACGCTGAACGGTTCGTGGACGCTGTACTATCATCCCGAAACAGGCGCGCTGCCGCAGACGCCCGACGAGCTGCGCGCGGCCGCCTGGCCGCGCATCGAGGCGCAGGTGCCCGGTAACGTCGAGCTGGATCTCGTGCGCGCCGGGCTGGAACAAGACCCGTTTTATGACCAGAATCTCTACAATTTCAGAAAATACGAGTTCTTCCAGTGGTGGTTTGAGCGCTCCTTCGACGTGCCTGCGGCCTGCGAGGGCCGGCGCTGCGCGCTGGTGTTTGACGGGCTGGACACCTATGCCGACATATTCGTGAACGGCGTCAGAGTGGGCCAGGCGGACAACATGTTCATTTCGCACGAGTTCGACGTGACGGACGCGCTGCGGTTCGGCGCGGCCAACACGCTGCATGTGCGCATCCGCTCCGCCCTCAACGAGGCCAGAAAGCAGGATTTCCCCGTGATGCTCGTGGGCTGCGAGGGCAGCGACGAATACACGCGCATCCGAAAGCCCTCGTCCATGTTCGGTTGGGACATCATGCCGAGGCTGCTGTCCGCGGGCATGTGGCGCGGCGTGCGGCTGGAGGCGCGCGACAGCGCCCGGCTCACGCAGGTCTACGTCGCCACGACGCAGGCGAATGAGAACGCGGCCCGATTGATCTGCCGCGTGCGCTTCGAGACGGACGACGCGGCGCTTCAAGGCTACAGCGTGCGCGTCGCGGGCCGCTGCGGCGACTCCTCCTTCAGCCGCGAGAAGGTTCTGTTCTTTGTGAGCGGCAGCATGGACATCGACGTGCCCGCGCCCAGGCTGTGGTGGCCCGCCGGCTACGGCGCGCAGAACCTGTACGACACCACTGTGGAGCTCCTGAAGGACGGCCAGGTTCTGGACACATGGACGCTGCGCGTGGGCATCCGGCGCTTCGAAATCGTCAACATCCTCCAGCCGGGCGACGCGGGCGAGTTTAAAATCGTCTGCAACGGCACGCCCATCCTGGCCAAGGGCTCCAACTGGGTGCCCATGGACGCCATGCACAGCCGCGACGCCGCGCGCGTGGACGCCGCCATGGCGCTTTTCCGCGACTGCGGCTGCAACATCGTGCGCTGCTGGGGCGGCAACGTGTATGAGGACCATCATTTCTTCGATCTGTGCGACGAATACGGCGTCATGGTGTGGCAGGATTTCGCCATGGCCTGCGCCGCATATCCCACCGACGCCCCGTTCGTGGCCGCGCTGGAAAAGGAAGCGACGAGCGTGGTGCGCAAGCTGCGCAACCACCCCTCGATCCTCCTTTGGGCCGGCGACAACGAATGCGACGAGGGCCAGGTGAGCCGCGGGTATCCCAACGACATGAACCGCTACAACCCGCTCACCCGCGAGGTGCTGCCGCGCGTGGTGAGCATGAACGACCCCTGGCGCGTGTTCCTGCCGTCCTCGCCGTATATCCCCGCGGGCATCGCGCGCTACGACGTGCCCGAGCAGCACAACTGGGGCGCCCGCGCGTATTTCAAGGACGACTTTTACAAGCATTCCAGCGCGCATTTCATCAGCGAATGCGGCTATCACGGCTGCCCCGCCGTGTCGTCGCTGAAGAAATTCATCCCGGCGGACAAGCTCGCGCCGTGGCTGGACAACGATTCCTGGGATACCCACGATACCGACTACCTGCCCAAGGGCCGCCGCGGCTACAGCCGCGTGAGGCTCATGCACGACCAGGTGCGCATCTTCTTCGGCGAGGCGCCGGAGGAGCTCGCGGCGTTCTGCCGCCTGTCGCAGATCGTGCAGGCGGAAGCGAAGAAGTTCTTCATCGAGCGCACGCGCATCAAAAAATGGCGCCGCACCGGCATCATCTGGTGGAACATGATCGACGGCTGGCCGCAGATCTCCGACGCCGTGGTGGATTATTACTACGCCAAAAAGCTGGCGTATCACTACATCCGCCGCGTGCAGCGGCCGATATGCCTCATGATGGACGAACTGGTCGACTGGACGCACGCCGTGGTGCTGGGCAACGACAGCCGCGACAGCCGCGCCGTGAGCTGGCGCATCGAGGACGGCGACACCGGCGAGGTCATCCTGAGCGGCGAGACGCTCTCCCCCGCCAATGAAAACGTGACCGTGGGCTCCATCCGCGAAATGGCCGGCACGCAGAAGCTGTATATCCTGCGCTGGACCATCGACGGCGTGGAATACGCCAACCATTACCTGTCCGGTTTCCCGCGCTTCGACGCGGAAAAGACGCTCGGATACGTGGACATCATCAAAGCGCTGCCCGAGCCGTTCGACTGGACGGACTGACATTCGACAATCCGCCTGACAATCATCATTCCGGGAGGGGGATATTATGTCTCTGGATCCGCAGATCAGAATGCTCCAACTGATGAAGGACGCAAAGCCGTCCATGCGCAGGGCGGCGAACGAGGATTTCGCCGCGTGGCAGGCGAAGGCCCGCGCGCGCCTGAACGAGCTGCTGGGGCTGCCGCTCGAGCGCACTGAGCCCAATTTCCGCGTCGAATGGACGCACGACAACCCGGACTGCGCCGAAACGCGCTTCCTGTTTGAGAGCGAGCCCGAGGTGACCGTGATCGGCCACCTGCTGCTGCCCAAAAACGCGCCGCAGGAGAAACTGCCGCTCGTCATCTGCCTGCAGGGGCATTCCAACGGCGTTCACATCTCACTGGGCCGCGCCATATACGAGGGCGACGAAGAAGACATCAACAGCGGCGACCGCGACTTCGCGCGGCAGATCGTCGCCCGCGGCCAGGCGGCGCTGGCGCTGGAGCAGCGCGGCTTCGGCGAGCGCGGCGGCACCGAAAAGGGCCCGGCCTGCTACCAGCCCGCCGTTCAGGCCATGCTGATGGGCAAAACGCTCATCGGCCAGCGCTGCTGGGACATCTCCCGCGCCATCGACGTGGTCGGCGAGCAGTTCCCGCGGCTGGATATGAGCCGCATCGCCATCATGGGCAATTCCGGCGGCGGAACGGCTACCATCTACGCCGCTGCGCTGGATGAGCGCATCGGCGCGGCCATGCCCTCCTGCGCGTTCTGCGGGTATCTGCCCTCCATCGGCGCGCAGTATCACTGCCTGTGCAATTATGTGCCCGGCATCATGAACGACTTCGACATGGGCGACCTGGCGGGCCTCATCGCGCCGCGGGCCATGATCGTGGTGAACGGCAAAGACGACCGCATCTTCCCGCTGGATTCGGCAAAAGAGCAGGCGGACGTGGCGCGCGCGTATTACGCCGCCGCCGGCGCGCCGGAGAAGTTCGAGCACGTCGTCGGCCCGGAGGGGCACCGCTTCTACGCCGCGCTGGGCTGGCCCGTGTTCGA
>JAFZRB010000217.1 GCA_017620115.1 Clostridia bacterium
CAAAAAAGACCTGATTCTGTTTTGCATAATGCCGGGAGAAATGCGAAAACTAGCAGGGCAAATAAGAGCAAAAGGAGCGCTTTGGATGAGAGCTACCGGAATTGTCAGGAGGATCGACGAGCTGGGCCGCGTCGTGATTCCCAAGGAAATTCGCCGCACGCTTCGGATTCGCGAGGGAGACCCGCTTGAAATCTATACCGACCACGACGGCGAGGTTGTTCTGAAGAAGTATTCGCCAATCGGCGAAATCGCCGCCGTCGCGAAGGATTACACCGACTCGCTTTTCCGCTCGCTTGGCCATATCTGCTGCATCAGCGACCGCGACATGCTGGTGTCCGTTTCGGGCACTTCGCGGCGCGATCTTCTGGAAAAGCCGCTCAGTCGGGAGATGGAGAACGCGCTGACAAATCGCATTACGCTGCAACTCAACGCAGCGGCCAACGCGCAGATGATCCCCATCACCGCCGAGGATGACGCGGGCGGCTATACGGCGCAGATCGTGGTGCCCATTATCGCGGACGGCGAGATCATCGGCTCGCTGATCCTGCTCAGCAGGGAGAGCGGCGTGCGCATGAATGAGATCGATCTGAAGGTGGCCGAGACGACCGCGGGCATCGTCGGCCGGCAGATGGAGCAATAAGGCGGGGACGGAGGGACTGTTCCCGCCGTCTTTTCTTTATCTCTTTGCCCTGAAACGCCTTGTAAGCATTGACAACAGGCCGATAATCCGATATAATGAACCTGGTAAAACGCGAAGGGCGGACGGTGAAGCATGGGAAGGATCTGTGTCGTGTCCCTGGGCTGGACCGAAGACGACCTGACGCTGGGCGCCGTGAAGAAGCTGCGCGCGGGCGGCAGGATTGTGCTCAGGACGGCCTGCTGCGGCGCGGCCGGCTGGCTGGAATCGCAGAAAATCCCATTCTCGACGTTCGACGCGCTTTACGACGCCGCCGACGATTTCGACGAGCTGACGGGAACGATCGTCGATGCGCTTCTCGCGGAAGCGGAAAAGGGCGATGTGCTCTTCGGCGTGAACGATCCGGGCGACGCGGTCTGCTTTGCCCTTCTCGCCAAAGCGCCTGAAGCGGTTGATCTGGCGGGCGGCGTGAGCGAAGGCAGCGCGCTCAGCGCGTTTGCGGGCGGTTCGTTCGTTCAGATGAACGCCATCGACTGCGCGGACTGTCGGCTCGACGCTTCGCAGGCTGCGCTGGTGCGGGAAATCGACAGTGTCATCCTGGCGGGTGACGTGAAGCTGCGGCTGATGGAGATCTATCCCGAGGAATGGGAGATCGTCGTTTCTCTGCCGGACGGCGCGCTTCGCTGCATGCCGCTATGCGAGCTCGACAGGTTGGAGGCGTACGACCATCGCGTGTGCGCCCTCGTTCCTGCCGTGAGCGCGCTGACGGATCAGGAGCGCTTCTCCTTCGACGATCTGCAGCGCATCATGGCCCGCCTGCGCGCCTTTGACGGCTGTCCGTGGGACAGGGAGCAGACGCATGAATCGCTGCGCCGCTATCTCATCGAGGAAGCCTACGAGGTGGCCGACGCCATAGACGGCGGCGACATGGACGCCCTCTGCGACGAGCTGGGCGACGTGCTGCTGCAGGTGGCGTTTCACGCTCAGATCGCGCGGGAATACGGCGAGTTCGCCATGGGCGACGTAACCACCGCCATTTGCCGCAAGATGATCAGGCGTCATCCGCACGTGTTCAGAGGCCGGCGCATCAGCGCAGCGTCAGAAATCGTCGGACTGTGGGAAGAACTCAAGATGAAGGAGCGGTCGCTCGACACGAAGACCTCTTCCCTGGAGGGCGTGGCCCGCAGCCTGCCTGCCCTGATGAGGGCGGCCAAGGTAGCCGGAAAGGCTGCAAAGTTCGGCGCTCCCCTCGATCGGGAGCTGAACGCGCGCTTTCCCGCGCTGCCGGATCGCTTTGAGAACGAGGAAGCCGCGGGCGATTTCCTGATGGCGGCGACGCGGCGCGTATGGAACGCCGATTTGGATCCCGAACTCGCGCTTTCCAAAGCGGCGGATCGACTGACGGCGCGCTTTGCCGCCATGGAGCGCCGCGCGCGGAGCGAAGGCTGTTCACTGGAGCAGCTTTCCGATGATGAGCTGATTCTTCGCTGGCAATCAGCGAAAAAGAATTCATCCACAATGAAGACAGGAGGAAATGACAATGAATAAGACTGAACTGACGAGCAAGGTAGCACAGAAGGCTGAACTGGACAAGAAGACCGCTGAGAAGGCCGTAAACGCCGTTTTTGAAGCGCTGACCGAGGCGTTCGAAGCAGAAGAAAAGGTTCAGATCATGGGCTTCGGCACGTTCGAGGTGAGGGAGCGCCCCGCGCATGTCGGCCGCAATCCCGCGACGGGCAAGAGCATCGAGATCGCCGCCAGCAAGACGCCGGTTTTCAAGGCCAGCAAGACGCTGAAGAAGTAATTCGCCGCGCAAAGACTCCTGTGCCGTTTGACCGGTGCGGGAGTATTTTTGTGTGGAGGCAAAACGGAGGGTATTATGAGACTTGACAAATATCTGAAGGTATCGCGCATCATCAAGCGCCGCACTGTCGCCAACGAGGCGTGCGACGGCGGCCGCGTGTCGGTCAACGGCAAGGTGGCAAAGCCCGGCGCGGAGGTCAAAGAAGGCGATATCATAGAGATACGCTTCGGCGCGAATGTGATGAAGTACCTGGTTGTCACCCTGTCCGAGCATGTGCTCAAGGCAGACGCCGCGGGCATGTATAAGGTCGTCACCTGACCGTGCGGAGGTTTTATGGAAAACGATAGCAGGCGCGGCGCGCGCTGCTGGGCGGTCGTGGTCGCGGGCGGACGCGGCGCGCGCTTCGGGCAGCCATACAACAAGGTGTTTCATCCGCTGAACGGGCGATCGGTGCTGATGCGCTGCCTGGATGCGCTCGAAGCGTCCGGCGCGTTCGAAGGCGCGGTGCTGGTGCTGTCCGGACAGGACATGCCGGGCTACGAAGCGCTGGTTCAGCGCGAGGGCCGGCCGGCGCTGGTGC
The DNA here is from genome assembly GCA_017620115.1 of Clostridia bacterium. Classification (GTDB taxonomy): domain Bacteria; phylum Bacillota; class Clostridia; order Christensenellales; family Aristaeellaceae; genus Firm-10. Next base: position 3,022 of record JAFZRB010000217.1, read on the forward strand.
GCGCCGTCGCGCAGGGCGGCGCGACGAGGCAGGAATCGGTGTACAACGGCCTGCGGCTCGTTCCCGAAGAAGCGGAGATCGTTGCCATACACGATGCGGCGCGGCCTTTCGTGGCGTCGGCTGTCGTCCGCGCGGCCATTGAGTCGGCGCGGCAGTACGGCAGCGGCGTGCCGGGCTCGCCTGTGACCGATACCATCAAGCTGCTGGACGAAGAGGGCAGCGCCGTCGACACGCCCCCGCGGGAGCGGCTGTGCGCCGTGCAGACGCCGCAGACATTCATCCGCGCGTCCATCGTCGAAGCGCACGAAAAAGCGCGGCGCGAAGGCTGGCAGTCGACCGACGACGCGGCGCTGTATGAGAAGTATATCGGAAAGGTGCGTGTTGTGATGCTGCCGGAATGCGCGGACAACATCAAGGTGACCACCATGCGCGACGTGAGCGCCTTTGAATGCCCGTACCGCACGGGCACGGGCTACGACGCGCACCGGCTGGTCGCGGGGAGAAGGCTCGTTCTGTGCGGCGTGGACATTCCATACGAAAAGTGGCTGCTCGGCCATTCGGACGCGGATGTGGCCGTTCACGCGCTGATGGATGCGCTGCTGGGCGCGGCGGGTCTGGGCGACATCGGCCGCCATTTCCCGGACAGCGACGAGCGTTACAGGGGCGTTTCCTCGCTGCTGCTGCTGGATCGTGTGCGCGGCATGCTGCGGGACGCTGGCTTCCGGCCGGTGAACGCCGACGTGACCATCGTGGCGCAGCGGCCGAAGCTGAAGGATTATATGCAGGATATGCGGCGGAATATCGCCCTGCGTCTGGGCCTGGACGAAACGCGCGTGAACGTCAAGGCCACGACCACCGAAGGCATGGGCTTTGAAGGCGAAGGCCTGGGCATTTCCGCGCAGGCGGCAGCCCTGATTGCCAGGGAGGAAAGAACATGAAAAAGATAGCGAGCTTTACCGTCGATCACGATTACATCGTGCCGGGCGCGTATGTCTCTCGGATCGACGGCGACATCACCACTTACGACCTGCGCACGCGCAGGCCCAACTGCGGCGACCTGATGGACAACGGCACCATGCATACGGTCGAGCACATGCTGGCGACCTACCTGCGCAACTCGCGCCTGGCCGATTCCATCATCTATTTCGGCCCGATGGGCTGCCAGACGGGCTTTTATCTGCTGGTGCGCGACGCCGATCACGCCGAGGTGCTCGGCGCGCTGCGCGAGGCGCTTCAGCAGACCATCGACCACAGCGGGCCGGTATTCGGCGCGTCGCGGAAGGAATGCGGCAACTACATGTCGCTCGACCTGAAAAAGGCGCAGGACGAGTGCGCGCGCTACCTGGCCGTGATCAGGAACTGGACGGAGAACGACCTGGCCTATCCGCATGGCTGAGGGGAACGGAGGAAAGACGATGATCGGCATACTAGGCGCGATGAGCGTCGAAATCGACGAGATCAAATCGCGCGTTGAAGGCAAGACAATCGAAACCGCAGGCGGCTTCGCGTTCGTGAGAGGCCGGCTGGGCGGGAAAGACGTCGTGGCGGCGGAATGCGGCATCGGCAAGGTGAACGCCGCTGTATGCGCGCAGACGATGATCCTGACCTATAAACCAGAGCTCATCGTCAACGTGGGCGTGGGCGGCAGCCTGAACCCGGCGCTGCGCTATGGCGACATGGCCATCGCGGACAAGGTGGTGCAGCACGACTTCGACACGTCGCCCATCGGCGATCCGGTGGGGCTGGTGGCCACGGTTAACCGTGTCTATTTTGAGTGCGACCCGGAAGTCGCGGCGTGCGTGAAGGCCGTCGTGGACGACATGGACGGCGTGAACGGCATGGTGGGCACGATCGCCTCGGGCGACCAGTTCGTGGCGGAGGCG
>JAFZRB010000218.1 GCA_017620115.1 Clostridia bacterium
GGCCCGGCCGACCAGCGCGCTTTTGCTCCCCAGGGCTGACGCGGCCGCCGAGCCGGCGCGCGCCGCGCCATCGGGCGATCCGAACCGCAGGCAGCCGCCTTCGAACGACGCGCGCTCCGTGCTGCCCCAGACCACGTTGGCGTCCAGCCGCGCGCCCGCCTCGATCCGCTTGCGGGGCCATACTCTCACGCCCGGCATCAGCGACGCGCCTGCTCCCAGCGTCGCGCCGCTTCCCAGAACGCTCTCCTCGAAGGCCGCGCTGTCCGGCTCCATGCGCGCGCCGTCCATCAGCACGCAGCAGCGCGCCTGCGCGCCCGCTCCGACGCGCGCGCCCTTCCACAGCACCGCGCGCTTCAGGCTGGCGCCGCTCTCCACCACGCAGCCCGCGCCCACCACGCTGTAAGCGCCTACGCGCGCGCCGGAGCGGATCACAGCGCCTTCGCCGATAAAGCACGGCCCTTCCAGCACCGCGCCGGGCTCGACGCGCGCGCCGGGCATGCGGATCACGCCGGCGGGTCGCACGTTCAGGGGCAGATTGATCCGGCCGTCCATGGCGTCCGCGTGCGCCCTGAGATAGGCCGCCACGTCGCCGATGTCGCACCAGTAGCCGCTCATCGTCCAGGCGTACACCGCCTCGCCTCGCGCCGCCATCTGCGGGAACAGGTCGCGCCCGAAGTCGAAGGCTTTATCCTTCGGTATGAGCCCGAGCACCTGCGGCTCCAGGATGTAGATGCCCGTATTCACCGTGTCAGAGAACACCTCGCCCCAACCCGGCTTTTCCACAAAGCGCGTCACGCGGCCCGAAGCGTCCGTGATGACCACGCCGTATTCCAGCGGGTTTTCGACGTGCTTGAGCACCAGCGTGGCCAGCGCTTTCTTCTCGCGGTGGAACCTGACCGCCTGTGTGAGGTCGCAGTCGGTCACGCCGTCGCCCGAGAGCACCACGAACGTCTCGTCGAGGAAATCCGCCGCCAGGTGCATGCTGCCCGCCGTGCCCAGCGGCGCTTTTTCCACGAAATAGCGCATCGAAACTCCGAAGGCCGCGCCGTCCTCAAAATAACTCTGGACGCGTTCCGGCAGATACATGAGCGTCGAGCCCACCTCCACGATGCCGTGCCGCTTCAGGAGCTCCAGCGCGCAGGCCATCACGGGCCTGTCCATCAGCGGCGCCATGGGTTTGGGCAGATCGCAGGTCAGGGGCCTCAGACGGGTTCCCTCACCGCCCGCCATGATAATCGCCTTCATCCGGTTAATCCTCCAATCGGGCGCGAAACGGAAAACGCGCCGTTTCGCCCTTTTTCATGGACTTATCATGACCGGGCAAGCGCTTTTGTATGCGCTTTTACCCGTGTTTTCAAATTCTCATTTGCGTTTTGGCGCGCAAGATGCTAAAATAAACGTGTTATGCGCCGAACCTGCCGGCATTGAATGCGTTTGGAGGAATCGTCTGTGACTGAACAGTTTTTGCCCGTCTGCCCCGCGGATATCCGCGCGCGCGGTTGGGACGCGCCGGATTTCGTATACGTCACAGGCGACGCCTATGTCGACCACCCGTCATTCGGGCTGGCCATCATCTCGCGCGTCCTGGAGCGCGCAGGCTATAAAGTGGCCATGATGCCGCAGCCGGACTACCGCAGCTGCGAGGCGTTCAAACTGTTCGGCCGGCCCCGCCTTGGTTTCCTCGTGACGGCCGGGGTGATCGATTCCATGGTCAACCACTACACCGCCGCCAAAAAACGGCGCGGCGAAGACGCCTATTCGCCCGGCGGCCGCACGGGCTACCGGCCCGACAGAGCCACTATCGTTTACTGCAACCGCGTCCGCGAGGCGTACGGCAGCGTTCCCATACTCATCGGCGGCGTGGAAGCTTCGCTGAGGCGGTTCGCCCACTACGATTACTGGGACGACCGCGTGCGCAACTCCATCCTCGTGGATTCGGGCGCGGACGTGCTCATGTACGGCATGGGCGAGCGCGTCATCCTCGAAACGGTGCGCGCGCTGGAGGCAGGCGTTCCCTTCTCCGCCATGCGCGTGGCCGGTACCTGCGTCATGAGCCGCGAGCCGGAGCCGGATTATATCGAAATCGAATCCGCGGAAGAGGTCATGACCGATAAACGGGCCTACGCCCGGGCGTTCAGGGTTCAGTATGACGAGCAGGACCCCGTGCGCGGCAGGGGCATCTGCCAAAAGCACGGCGCGCGCTGGCTCATCGCGAATCCGCCCGCGATGCCCCTCACGCAGCGGGAGCTGGACGACACCTACGCTCTGCCCTACGCACGCCGCTGGCATCCCATGTACGACGCGCTGGGCGGCATTCCCGCGCTGAAGGAGGTCGAATTCTCTATCGCGCATGTGCGCGGGTGCTACGGCTCCTGCGCCTTCTGCGCGCTGACCTTCCACCAGGGCCGCATCGTGACCGCTCGCAGCCATGAATCCGTCGTGGCCGAGGCGAAAAAGCTCATCCGTCAGCCCGGCTTCAAGGGCTATATCCACGACGTGGGCGGCCCGACGGCCAACTTCCGCCGCCCCGCCTGCGCGGATCAGCTCAGGCGCGGCGCGTGCAAGGGCCGCCAGTGCCTCTTCCCCGCGCCCTGCAAAAACCTGGACGCCGATCACAGCGACTACATCGCCCTGCTGCGGAAGCTGCGCGCGCTGCCCGGCGTCAAAAAGGTGTTCGTGCGTTCCGGCATCCGCTTCGACTACGTGCTGGCCGACAAATCAAGCGCCTTCCTGAACGAGCTGGTGCGCCATCACGTGAGCGGGCAGCTCAAGGTCGCGCCGGAGCACGTGTCCTCGCGCGTGCTGCGCTACATGGGCAAGCCGGATGTGGCGGTGTACAACAGGTTCGTGGAAGCCTATAAAAAGGCCAACGAAAAGGCGGGTATGGATCAGTATCTCGTGCCCTATTTTATGTCGAGCCATCCCGGCTGCACGCTCGAGGACGCCGTCGAGCTGGCGCTCTATATCAAACGCAGCGGCCATCGGCCCGAACAGGTTCAGGATTTTTACCCCACGCCCGGCACGCTCGCCACCGCCATGTTCCACACCGGACTCGATCCGCGCGACATGACGCCGGTCTACGTGCCGCGCGATCCTCAGGAAAAAGCCATGCAGCGCGCGCTCATGCAGTATTTCCTGCCGCAGAACCGCGAGCTGGTCATAAAGGCGCTCATAAAGGCCGGGCGGCGGGATCTCATCGGATTCGGTCCGGACTGCCTCGTCCGGCCAGAAAAAACGCGTTCTGAGGAAAGCGCGCGGCGAGGCGAACCGCGCGCCGGACGGCACGCGAAGCGCGGCGGCCGATAATACCATAAGGAGATA
>JAFZRB010000219.1 GCA_017620115.1 Clostridia bacterium
GGATCGGTCGAGAACACGGCCATCTTCGTGCGGGAGCCGGCTTCGCGGGCGATGGACTTGATCTGCACCACGCCCGACTGGATCTCCGGCACCTCGATCTCGAACAGCCGCTTCACCAGGCCGGGATGGATGCGCGACACCATGATCTGCGGGCCGCGGCTGGTCTTGTTGACCTCCAGCACGTACACCTTGATGCGGTCGTTGACCTTGAAGGTTTCGCCGGGCATCTGCTGGGAGGCTTCCAGCACGCCTTCGGTGCGGCCCAGCTCGACGAAAACCTCCTTGCCCTCGATGCGCTGAACCAGCGCGGTGAGGATCTCGTTTTCCTTCTCGATGTATTCGTTATAGATATTGCCGCGCTCCGCCTCGCGGATCTTCTGCACGACCACCTGCTTGGCGGTCTGCGCGGCGATGCGCCCGAACTGGCGCGGGGTGATTTTTTCCTCGATCAGATCGCCGATGCCGTAGACCGGGTTGATCTGGCGCGCGTTTTCAAGGCTGATTTCGCTCTGCGGGTCGCTGGGCTCCTCGCATACGACCTTGCGGGCGAACACCTCGACCTCGCCGCGGTCGCGGTCGATGCTCACGCGTACGTTTCCGCCGCTGCCGCCGTTTCCGGCGAAGTTGCGCTTGTAGGCGGCCACCAGCGCGGTCTCAATGGCGGTAAAGAGCATTTCGCGGTCGATATGGCGCTCGTTGGCGAGATCGTTCAGCGCCTCGATGAATTCATTGGCGGGATTCGGCGCGGCTTTCGCAGCTTTCATAAGGGGTTCCTCCATAAACAGCTAATCGTTTGAACCGGATCGCCTTTCAGGCTTCACCGGGATCGTTTTCCTCTCCGGCGTCTTCGCCTTCGTCTCCGGCGTCCTCGTCCAGATCGAACACGCCCTCCAGCGCGGCGTCGATGGCTTCTTCGTCCAGCTCGATCACCGGGGCGACCTGGGCGACGCTCTTCTGCGGGAAGGCGCGCTCCGCGCCGCCCTCGTCGATGACCACCCGGCCGTCGATCAGCCCGACCAGTTCGCCGGTGAAGCTCTTCGCGCCGTCGACCGCCCTGTACAGGCGCACCTCGACGGTCTGGCCCTTCGCCCTTTCAAAATCGGCGGGCTTTTTGAGCGGCCTGTCGGCGCCGGGGGAGCAGACCTCCATGTAGTCGTACTCCACGTCCTCCATCAGCGGCAGCACCGCCCGGTGGAAGGTTTCCAGCGCATCCAGATCGACGCCTCCGCTCTTGTCGATGAAAAAGCGCAGGAACCGGCCGGTATTCTCCTTTGTCAGCTCAACGTCCACCAGCTCCAGGCCGAGCGTTGCGGCCAGCTTCGTGGCGGTGGGTTCGATATAGCCCGAAAGCGTATGCTTCATGGTCAGCGGTTCTCTCCTGATCCGGCCCGGCCGGGGCCTGTATACAACAGTAAAGAGTGGGCTTACCCACTCTTCCAACGCGCGCTTACAAGGGGGACGCTCGAGCGTCAATCATTGAACACTCTTGCAAACTTATTATACCACAGCCTTATGCCAAATACAACCACCTTTTGAAAAATTGAGGCGGCAAACTGAACGCGCCGCTTGAAATTTGTGTTAAAACTCGCGTTTTTGCCCCGTGAACGGCCGGAAGAGCGCGAAGCCGCGCGTGCGGAACGCGATTGCATTCCGAAGGCGCTTATGATAGAATGTGGGAAAAACGGGCGAAGGGTATGAGGCGCGTTGAAAAAAGTCATCCGCATTCACAGGCTGGACAACGTCGCCGTGGCGACGGAGGACATTCCCGCCGGCGCGGCGCTGGAGATCGAAGGCGTTCTTCTCGCCGCGGCGCAGGACATCCCCGCCGGGCACAAGGTGGCGCTCAGGCCCATCCGCGCGGGGGAAGACATCGTGAAATACGGCTTTCCCATCGGCCGCGCCGCGCGGGACATCGGCGCGGGCGCGTGGGTGCATACGCACAACGCGGCCTCGAATCTGGAAGGGCTGCGGGAATACGCTTACCGGCCGGTTGCCTGTCCGGATCGCAGCGAGCCGCCCGCCCGCTTCATGGGCTACGCGCGGCCGGACGGTTCGGTGGGCGTGCGCAACGAAATATGGATCATTCCCACCGTGGGCTGCGTCAACGGCGTGGCCGAGGCCATTGAAGAGCTGGCGAACGCGGAACGGCCGGCGGGCGTGTCGCGCGTGTGCGCCTGCACGCATCCCTACGGCTGCTCGCAGCTGGGCGGGGATCTGCTGATGACGCGGAAGGCGCTGTGCGGACTGATCCGCCATCCCAACGCGGCGGGCGCGCTGGTGCTGGGGCTGGGCTGCGAGAACAACCAGATCGACGGCCTGAAAGAAACGCTGGGCGCGTACGACCCGGCGCGCGTGCGCTTCCTCGTCTGCCAGCAGGCGGAGGACGAGATCGCCGAAGGACTGGGAATCGTTCGCGCTCTCATGGAGCGGGCCTCGCGGTGCGTCCGCACGCCGACGCCCGCCTCGAAGCTGGTCGTCGGCCTGAAATGCGGCGGCTCGGACGGCTTTTCCGGCATCACCGCCAACCCGCTGCTGGGCGCGTTCACGGAGAAGCTCGTCGCCCAGGGCGGCAGCGCCCTGCTGACCGAGGTGCCCGAGATGTTCGGGGCCGAGACCATCCTGATGAACCGCTGCGTGAACGAAGACGTGTTCGGCAAGACCGTGTCGCTCATCAACGGATTCAAGGGCTACTTCATGCGCTACGGCGAGAAGATCGATGAAAACCCGTCGCCGGGCAACAGGGAGGGCGGCATCACCACGCTGGAGGAAAAGAGCCTGGGCTGCATCCAGAAGGGCGGCCGCGCGCCGGTCGTCGACGTGCTGGCCTATGGCGATCCCGTCCGCGCGGCGGGCCTGTCGCTCCTGCAGGCGCCGGGCAACGACCTGGTATCCTCCGCGGCGCTGGCCGTGAGCGGCGCGCAGATCGTGCTGTTCACCACCGGGCGAGGCACGCCCTTCGGCTGCCCCGTGCCCACGCTGAAGATCGCCACGCAGTCCGGCCTCGCGGCCCGCAAGCCCGGCTGGATCGATTTCAACGCCGGCTCCCTGCTGGAAGGCGCGTCCATGGAGGACGAAGCCGAGGCGCTGTTCCGGCTGACGCTCTCCGTGGCCTCCGGCGAGACGGAGCCGAAGAGCGAGAGGCTGAGCAAGCGGAATCTGGCCATTTTCAAAGACGGTGTGACGCTCTAGAGCTCATCGGCCCAGCTCATCGATGATCGCGGCGATGGCGTGATCGGTGTTGGCTGCGGTGACGCGGTCGGCGGCGGCCCTGGCCTCCGGGATGGCGTTGGCCACGGCGTAGCCGATGTCCGCGCTGCGGATGAGCGGTATGTCGTTCTCGAAATCGCCCACGCCCACCGTGGTGCGGACCCGTTCGCCCAGATACGCGCGGATCCACCGGAGCGCCTCGCCCTTGCCGGTGTTCGCGGCCTGAATCTCAAAGCCGGTGGGCCAGCTGCGGCTGCCCGAGAATCGGCCGCCCCATTTTTCGTTGAACCACGCGCGCAGGGCCAGCGTGGACGATTCGTCCGGGCAAACCATTACGGCCTTGTACCATGGCTTCGGATGCGCGGCGTAGTACGCGCCGGGCAAACGGGCTTCTTCCCGCGTCCAGCGGTTGCGCTCGCCCTCGCCGTTCCAGAGGATGAGGCTGTCGCACAGGCCGAGGGCGGCGATTTCGTCCAGCGGGGCCAGGCAGGATTCGTCCATGGGATAATCCCTGATGACGGCGAAGCTCTTTTCATCGCATATCACGGTGCCGTTCATGGCGATCATCGGCGCGTTGGCCTCGAACGGGCCGACAAGTTCGCGCAGGAACTGCGGCGGACGCCCGGAGGCGATGGTGAACAGCCCGCCCTCGGACTGGAAGTATCTGACCGCGTCCAGGTTCTCCTGCGAGAGCCGGGCGCCGGGCAGCGCGAACGTGCCGTCGAAATCGGTGCAGAGGAGATAGCCGTCGTATCTGCCCATGAGAAGGCTCCTTTGGCTGTGTGATGCCGTTATTGTAACGCACGGCGCGGCGTTTGTCAAACGCGCCGGCAAAAAACGCGCATGATAAACACAAACGCTCTTGACGCCGGTGAGGGGAGGGCTATAATAGGCTGAGAGCAGTTTTACGCCGGAAAGGGAAATGGCCATGCAGCTTCAAAGTCTTCGCCGCAGGTTTGTCGGCGACAGGGCGTTTTACGCCATGGCGCTGTCTGTCGCGGTGCCGATCATGATCCAGAACGGCATCACGAACGTCGTCTCCATGCTGGACAACGTCATGGTGGGCCAGATGGGCACCGAGCCGATGAGCGGCGTGGCCATCGTGAACCAGCTCCTGTTCGTGTTCAACCTGTGCGTTTTCGGCGTGACCAGCGGCGCCGGTATCTTCGGCGCGCAGTTCGCGGGCCGGAAGGA
>JAFZRB010000220.1 GCA_017620115.1 Clostridia bacterium
CCGAGTACTGGCGGCGCTGGCACATCACGCTGGGCGCGTGGTTCCGCTCGTATCTCCTGTATCCGCTGACCACCTCCCGCGCCTCTCTGGCGCTTGGCAAGGCGGCGGGCAAGGTTTTCGGCAGGAAGACGGGCCGGGTGCTTCCCAGCGCGCTGGCAACGCTCCTGGTGTTCCTGCTGATCGGCGTGTGGCACACCGCCAACTGGAACGCGGTGATCTACGGAGCGTACTTCGGAGGGGTGATGGCCTCCTCCATGCTGCTCGAGCCGCTGTGGAAGACCATGCGGGAGGTGTTGAACCTGCCGAAAAAGGGCTGGATGTCTGCGCTTCGATTGCTGCGCACCTGGCTTATCGTGCTGGCGGCCCAGTACTTCGCGTTTACGCTGAACCCGGCGCAGGGGTTCAGCCTCATGGGCATGACCTTCGTGAACTGGAGCTTTACGGGCTTCGCGGAGCGGATGACAGGGGTGATGCAGCCGCTGGAATGGCTGATCGCCGCGGCGGGCTGCGCCGTGGTGCTACTGATCGACCTGCTGTGTGAAAGGAAAATCGACGTGGGCGAACGCCTGGCGAAGGCGCGCTTCTATCTGCGCTGGCCCGTGCTGCTGGCGCTGATCCTGGCCGTGGCGGTGTTCGGCATGTACGGCTCGGGCTACGATGGCGCGGCGTTCCTGTATACGCAATTCTGAGGGAGGGAGCGGTGTGGAAAAGCGGCCTGTTTCCCGCAAAAAGCAGCTGGCGCTTTTCGGCGTTCGGCTGATTTGCTTTGCGCTGCTGGCGCTCTCGGCGCTGACGTATGCCAATTACGTGCTGACGCCCAAGCACGACTACGGCGTCTGCTCCATGATGAACCTGTACCGCCAGAAAGAAAACAGCGTCGACGTACTGGCCGTGGGCACCTCGCTGGCCTACGCAGGCATCAACACCAACGTGCTGTGGGAGGAATACGGCATCGCCGCCTATGACCTGTGCAGCGCGGAGCAGCCTTTCTGGGTGAGCTACTACACCATCCGCGAAGCGCTGAAGACCCAGCGCCCGAAGGTGATCCTGCTGGATGCCAAGCCCTCCATCTACACGCGGGACTACTCAAAGCGGGGCCGCACCATCCTGTCCACCTTCGGCATACGCGGCATTGAGAACCGCGTCGGCGCGACCCTCGCCTGCGTGGAGACGCCGAAGGATGCCGTCGGGTACCTCCTGGGGCTTCCGGAGGTGCACAGCAATTACGCCACGCTGACGGGAAACGACTTTATCTTCCCGCCGGACAACGGCGGACGCGGTTCGAGCTGGAAGGGCTATATCGAATCGGACGCGACGGAGCAGCACCAGAAGCCCTCCGTCGTGTGGAACAACGTGCGCCGCAACATGAACGAGCGGGAGGAGGAATACGCCCGCAAAATCTTCGAGATGGCCAGGGAGGAAGGCGTCGAGCTGATGCTCATCGGCATGCCCAATCCCGATTACGCCAACGACCACATGTACTATAACGCGCTGTGGGCTGTGGCGGAGGAATACGGCATCCGCGGCGTCAACTACAACGACCCGAATATGCGCTTCGGCCTGCGCTATTCCTCCGATTTCGCCGACTGGCAGCACCTGAACGTGAAGGGCAGCGTGACCTTTTCCCGCAAGCTGGGCATGGATTTGATGATGCTCTTCGACCTGCCTGACCGGCGAGGCGATCCGGCCTACGCTTCCTACGACGAGTGCGCGGCGCTGTGGTATGAACAGTATCAGGCGTTTGAATCCTCCGCGTGGGAGGAGCATCCGCTTCCCTGGTTCGACCCGCCTGAGGCAGGCATGTGAATGGGCGGCGTCATTCTCCTGAAGTGAACTGCGAGGGCGTCTTGCCGGTGTACTGGTGGAACACCTTTGTGAAATAGCTGGAATCGTCGTAGCCGACGCAGGCCGCCACGTCCCGCAGCAGCAGGTCGGGCTTTTCCCGCAGCAGCTTCATGGCCGCTTCCATCCGGCGGCGGGTGAGGTAGGCGTTGAAGGTGGTGTCGCTGTATTTGCGGAACAGGCGGCTCAGGTAAGTCTGAGAGATGCCGATCTCATCGCAGACCGACTGCATGCTCAGCGGCTGCGCGTAGTTGTCGTCGATAAACTGGATGGCGTATTCGTAAAGCTCTTCGGTGGACAGCCGCCTGTCGCGGGCGCTTCCGCTGTCGAACAGCAGCGAATAGGTGCTGGTCATCAGCTCGCCGTATGAGGCGGCGCAGCGGATCAGGTCGTTGAAGGCCAGCAGCGTTTCCTCCAGCTGCCCGCCGATGGGCTGATAGACGGACGCTGTCTGGTGGATCAGCTGGCGGCCCATGTGCCACACCTGCCGCTGCGGCAGCTGTTCGCGCTCCCAGCCCACGGCCAGCGAGACGAAATACTCCTTGATCATCCGGTATTTTCCCGCGCTGATGAAGTAGGAGAGCTGTTTCAGGTCGCCGGCGGGAAGCCGCATGTGATCCTCTTCGGACGCCCCGCCGCTGAACTGGATGATCTGGTGCCGGCCGATCACCGCCTTGCGGTAGAGCAGGGTCAGCGCCCATTCGATGAAAGAGGGCAGCGCCTCGATTTCCCGCGCTGTGGGCGTATAGACGGCCGTCCAGGTGGGCAGGTTGCCCTTCTGCGTCATGTACACGCTCAGGCTGCTGAGGAATTCCTCCATGGGCTCCTCGGGAGCGATCAGCACGCGCTCGCTGTCGTCGCGGCCGCGCAGCGCCTGGAAGTGCTCGCCGGCGGATGGAATGACGGATGTGGCCCCCAGCGTCTTCGGGAGCGACAGATCCAGATTGCCCCAGCGGATCAGGGCGAAGCGGAAAACCTTCTTGTCGTAGAGCTGCGCCGCCCTGTCTTTGGCGTAGGGCTGGCCGCATGCGATGGCGGGCAGGATGGAGAACGCCAGATCGGACACGCTGGAATCCATCTTCTTTTCGAGCGCCTGCAGGATGGCGGTCATCTTGCTGATGCTGACGGGCTTCAGGAGATAATCGTCCACGCCGGCCTTGATCGCGCCCTGGGCGTATTCAAACTCGCCGTAGCCGCTGATGATGACGATGCGGATGTTGGGCTGCAGCGCCCGCGCGGCCTGGGCCAGCTCGATGCCGTTCATGCCGCGCATACTGATGTCCGTAATCAGCAGGTCGACGCTCTTCTGCTGCAGGAACTGCAGCCCCTGCTCCCCGCTGGTCACCGCGCCGACTACCTGAAAATTCTTCGTGAACTTCTCGATGATGCTGTCCACAAAGCGCAGGGAAGGCATTTCGTCGTCCACGAGCAATACGCGATACATATGGGCACCTCCAAGCATATGTTCTGTTTGTATTATATCACAGATAATTGGAAAAAACAGCACTGTGCCGGTTTTTCCGGTTTATGTGCCGGATATTCCATCAACGAAAAGGAGAAAACGCCGTGAAAAAGACGCTGCTGCTGACGTTTATGCTGCTGCTGTTTGCCCTTCCCGCCCTGGCGGACACGCTGGCCGTTTCCCCGGACGGTCTTTCCCTCACCGGGGCGCTGGCCCTCTGCTCGGACGGGGACGTGATCGAGCTGGCGGACGGCGTGTACACGGAGCCGAACGAGGCCTTCCCGCTGACGGTCTCGAAGGTCGTCACGCTCCGGGCGGCTGAAGGGGCCTCGCCGGTCATCGACGCGCCGCCGTTCCTGGCGGCCTTCCAGGTTGAAGCCGAAGGCGTCTCGCTGGTTGGCCTGGACATCCGTTTCCGGCGCACGGGCATCTATGCCATCGGAGACGACATGACGGTGGACGGCTGCCGCGTTTCGCTGGCGGACGAGGCCTGGCGTATCTCCTCCTGCGGCATGTGGTGCGGCGGCGTCAAGCGCATGACATTGCGGAACTGCGCCTTCACCGGCTGCGGCGTCTCGCTGGCCGGGCCGCCTCTTTCCGAAACCACCGGGAACGTGCCCAAGCTGACGGGGCTTTTCGAGGTAGGGGAGGACGAGGGCTTTTTCACCACCCATACCATCGAGAACTGCACCGTCAACGGAAAGCCGCTGTTCTACGCTGCATCGCTGCCTTCCGTCACTGCGCCCGCGGACGCCGGAGAGATCATCTGCTGTGGGTGCGATGAAGTGATCGTGCGCGGCGCCGACGTGTCCGACTGCTCCATGGGCATGGTGCTGGCGTATAATGAAAACGTTTATCTGGATAACTGCCGGGCCGACCGGTGCGGCGTGTTCGGCATTTACGTGGCG
>JAFZRB010000221.1 GCA_017620115.1 Clostridia bacterium
GCTGGCGCGCATCGCGGGCGATAGCCGGATCGGCATTGATTGGCCGCAAAAGCTGAACTGGAACAGCGCTTTTCTCTCTGACGCGCAGGATGGAAAAACACCGCAGCCGACTGACGAGACGGTTGATCTATGGCTGAACCTGCTCTTTGCGAGCGATGCCTATGACGCGGTCGCGCGTCATGGAGGCGACGGCGATTTGGCTCATGTGCATGCCGCTCTGAACGCCGTCGGCGGAAACAGTATAGAAACATATATCATGTTCGACGGCGGCTTGTCGCTGCGGTTGATTGACGCGCGGCCTGCCGTCCTGCCGACGAATGCGCCGACGCCCGCGCCGACAGTCAAAAGAGCGCCGACCGCGAACAAAACCAGTGAGCCCGCGCCGACCGAGGCGGAAACACCAATCGCGACCGACGCTCCGACCGCGACGCCCGCTCCGACCGCGGCACCGGAGGCGGATACCTATGATTATCCATATGTCATTTATGTGTCTAAAAACAGCTATACCATCGCTATTCTGAGCCGCGATGCAAACGGTGAATATACGCGCGTGGCGCGCAGCTTCTCAACGGGCATTGGCAAAGCCGGTCAGACGCGCGCGGGCACCTACACCATCAAGAGCAAAGAGCTGTGGCATGCCTGGGGCTCCGGGTATTCCCCTTATGCCAGCAAACACACGGGCGGCCTTTACATCCACGGGCCCATTTACGCCGAAAAGGATCCCAATAAAATGTATCCGGGCAGCTATAATGAGATCGGAACCAGCTGCTCTTCCGGCTGCCTGCGCACAACTTGTTCCGCGGCCGCATGGGTCTATTATAATTGCGCAGTGGGTACGCGCATCATCATCGCCAACGACAGCAAATACTCCGCGGCCAGGCCTGCGAGGATTTCTTCGACGCAGCGGTATGATCCGACTGACCCCGGAGCGACGCCCGAGATTCCCATAACTGAATTTGCCATTTCGCCGGCGGCGTTGTCGCTAGAAATCGGTCAGACAGCGCAGATCGGGATAGAGTCCGTTGCGCCCGAGGGTAACAGCACGGGCGACGCATTCAGGTATGCGTCCGATAACGAAAGCGTGGCGACCGTTTCGGGCAGCGGCGTCGTAACGGCGGTTGGCGTCGGAACGGCGGCAATCACCGTTACGGCAGATGACGTGAATGAGGTGTCGCGCAGCCTGATCGTAACCGTGCCCGAACCGACGCCCGAGCCGGCTGAGGAGCCGACGGAAGAGCTGGCAAACCCCACGGAGGCGCCGACGCCTGAGCCGCCAGGGGAGCCGACGGAAGAGCAGGCAAGCCCCACGGAAGCCCCGACGCCTGAAGCGACAGAAGCCCCGACGCCCGAGCCAACGGATACGCCGACGCCTGAACTGACAGAGACACCGACGCCTGAACCGACAGAGGCCCCGACGCCCGAACCGACAGAAGTGCCGACGCCCGAACCAACGGATACGCCGACGCCTGAACCGACAGAAGCGCCGACGCCCGAACCGACAGAAGCCCCGACGCCTGAACCGACAGAGACACCGACGCCCGAACCGACAGAAGCGCCGATACCCGATCCAACGGAAGCGCCGACACCCGATGCGCCACCACCCTCAGATGGCGAGGACGGCGAAACGTAAACATCTGTAAAAACGCGTTCTGCGGCGTTAATTTGCAAGGGAGCGATGAGGAATGTTCAAACGAGCGGCAGTTTTGTTTATCTGTTTGATGGTGTTGACCGTTGCGGCGGCGAATGCTGAGGAACCGTTCGCGGCGCCCGATCCGGCTTCACCCTTAACGCTGGAGGGCGATATGGGACTGCTCGTGGAGGATACCTGGTATCCAATCCTGAACGACTTCGCGCCTCTCAAAGAAGCGCTGGGCGAAGCGGAGGATATTATCGCTGCGCCGAGCTGCGTTTTTCAGGGCGAGGACAAGGAATTTGTTTATGACGGTATGTCCGTCTTCACAAATCCGCTCGGCGCGCTGGATGTCTGGTATGAGGCCTGTATAACTGGCGAAGGCTATACGACCGTTCGCGGCATTGGCGTCGGATCCAGCCGGAATGAGATCGTCGCCGCATACGGGCAAAATTACTATATGGAGGGCGAGAACGTGATGACCTTCTCGGTTTCCGGCATCGAAGGGGATTACGAGAGCCCCTGCGTCATGTTTGAACTGACGGAAGACGGCCTCGTGTCGTGCATCGATATTTACTTTCCAACCAACACATTTTAGACAGACTGAAAGAGCGTCAATGCGGGAATAAACATGTATGGATGCTCTTTGCGGTAATCTGTGGGGATATCAACGGAGCGATCTATGGTTTTCAGTTCCATCGTGTTTGTCTGCCTGTTTCTGCCGGCGGTCTATATCGTCAATCTTGCTCTGCCGGCTCGCGTGAGCAATGGTTTCCTGCTTGCGGCCAGCCTGTTTCTGTACGCCTGGGGTGAACCGGCATATACGCTGCTGCTTCTGGGCTGCATCGCCGTCAATTACGCGCTGGGGAGGCTGATGGCGCGGAAGAGGTTCAAAAGACTGCTGCTGACGCTGGGCGTCGCGTTCAACGTCGCCGTACTCGCCCTGTTCAAGTATTCGGATTATGCCGTTTCAACGCTGAACGCCCTGCTCGGCACATCCCTGCCTCTGCCGGGTATTGCCATGCCAATCGGCATATCGTTTTTCACATTTCAGTCAATGAGCTATGTTGTGGATGTATATCGCGGCGCGTGTGAAGCGCAGAATTCGCTGACCGGCTTTGCGCTTTATGTTGCTTTCTTTCCCCAGCTGATCGCGGGCCCCATCGTCAAATATCACGATATCGAGCCATATCTCAGCAAGCGCCGTGTAACGCTGGAAGATTCCGCATTGGGCCTGTGCCGTTTCGCCGCAGGGCTGGGGAAAAAGGTACTGATTGCCAACATATTATCCGATGCGGTGGATCGCTTGTATACACTGGGCGGCGGCGCGCTGAACGCTCCGCTGGCGTGGCTGGCCGCGTGCGGCTATGCGCTTCAAATCTATTATGATTTTTCGGGTTATTCGGATATGGCCATCGGCATGAGCCGGATGTTTGGCTTTGTCATTCCTGAAAACTTCAGCCATCCCTTCACAGCGACTTCCCTGCGCCAGTTCTGGAGGCGGTGGCATATGTCGCTCTCCAATTGGTTTCGGGAATACCTCTATATCCCGCTGGGCGGCAACCGGCGCGGTGCGTTCAGAACGCATTTGAACCGGCTTGCCGTGTTTCTGCTGACCGGCCTGTGGCATGGCGCAAGCTGGAATTTCGTTTTCTGGGGCCTTGGGCACGGCGTATTGCTCACGCTGGAAAGCTGCAATGTCATTCCCGCGTCGCGTCTGAAAGGCCATGCCAGGCTGATTGGAGTGTTTTACACAATGATCAGCGCTGTGCTGCTGTTTGTGCTGTTTCGCGCGGACACACTGCGCGACGCGCTGGCCATGTTTCGGGCCATGTTCTCCGGCTTCTCGTTCACGGCTGCGCAGCGCGTGTATCTGGCCGATATTCTGACAAACCAGCTTCTTCTCACGCTGCCGGCAGCCGTGTTCGGCGCGACGCCTGCGCCTGCGGCGCTGATGAAGCGTTTCCTGGCGCTGGGCAGGGGCGCGGAAGCTGTCCGGTTTGTACTGACCGCGCTGCTGCTGGCCGCCTGCGTCGCCGCGCTCATTGCACGAACGAACAATCCGTTCATTTACTTCCGTTTTTGACAGGTGGGATCGGTGTGAGAAAGATATATGCCGCATTTCTGTGCGTGGCGCTGGCAGTCATGGCGCTGCCGTGCGCGCTCATGCCGTTTGTCTCCTCGTCAATCGGCGCGGAGAACCGGCTGCCCGCTGAGATGCCTGTCCTGGCGGATGAAAATGGCTTGAATTTCAGCTTCCCCGCGCAGTATGAGGACTGGCTGAACGACCACATTGCGTTGCGGAAACTATTCATCACCGAGTATGCCAATATGCTGCGGTTCATGGGCACGTCTCCCCAGGATCAGGTGATCCTCGGCCGGGACGGCTGGCTGTTTTTTCGGAAAACGCTGGATGATTACACAGGTGAAAACGCCTTTTCCGGCGATGAAATTGCCCGCATAGCGCTCATGCTCGACACCATTGACGCCACGCTGCGCGCGCAGGGCAGTTGCCTGATTGTGGCGATCGCGCCGAACAAGGCCTCGATTTATCCGGAATACATGAACGCCGCTTATCCGCAAAACCAGAACGCCGGGAACGCTGAGCGCGTGATGCAATCCCTGCATGCCGTCAGCGTGCCTCTTTTCGACATCCTGCGCGGGCATGCCGCGGAAGGGGTATACTTTCACACGGATACGCACTGGAATGCGCTCGGCGCGCGATATGCGGCCAACGCCATCCTGTCGGCGCTTGCAGACGAGACGGGCACGCCCATTGCCCTGTCCGACACAGGCGCATCCTATGAATTGATCGCAGATTGGCCAGGCGACCTGAGCCGAATGCTCAATCCGTACACCAATGAACGCGAGGCGCAGCAGCACTATGGCGAACGCCATTCATTTCAATACAAAGGCCGTGCGCGCTCGCCCGAAGCGCTCACGATTTCCACAAAGGGCGGGCAGGCGCCGTTGAAAATCCTCGTTCTTAGGGACTCCTTCTGTAACCTGCTGCTGGATGATATTTCAGCCGCGATTGGCGAAGTCACCTATCTGCGCGCCATGCCGCTTCCGCTCACGGAGCTGGAGGGAATCGACGCCGTGGTATTTAAAATGGCAGAGCGGCGGCTGAAAGAACTGCTTGACAAGCCGCCTGTCATTCGGGCTGTGAAGGCCGGCGCTCCGGAGCGGCTGAACGAGGCAGCCCTCGCATCCTCGCACATCGAGGTTGAAGTTACTCGCGATGGCGCGCGCATATCCGGCTGGTTGGACAGGGAACCGGGCCGTCTCTCGGAAGCGCTGCTCGGCATCCGAACGGGGGATGAGGAATGCTGGTATGTCGCCATGCCCGTTTCCGGACTGGATGGCCATACAGGGCAGGGTTTTTCCGCCTTGCTGAACGCCTTGCCTGAAGACGCGATGGTGCGCGCCTTTATGGAAGGCGACGATATGACGGTCGTCAGTGAATGGAAGCGCGCGGAATAGCGGCCGCTCCGTCCCCGAGGCGGTCTATTCAAACGCATCATAGCGGAATGTCAGCGTCATCGGCTGCCAGTCGCCGTCATATTTTGTGTAATATATTGATGATAGCATGGAGTCGTCAAGCATGATATACACATATCGCTCCTTCACCATCTCTGCTAATCGCGCCAGGTTGGGGTTTGTTTCATCTTCTATTGCAATATCCATATGGCAATTCAGCTTCAGGATCACGTTCAGGTGTTTCCGCTTGATTGCCGCAAGTTGTTCCTTCAGAAAGTAATCCTCGATGGCAAAGCAGTGGCCTGGACTGTCCTTCGGCACCTGTTTTAGAAGAATGTCGATGATCCAGCATGGCGCGTTGAGCAACTCATCGATCCTAATGCTGATATCGGCGTCGTAGTCTCCAATGAAAGGAACAGACAGGGAACGAAGATCAGGAATCAGCTGGAGATCGATTCTGTGTGCAACAGGGGCATTTGCTTCTGTAACAACCCCTTTGACTGCGGCTGAATCCCTGATTCAGCCGCGGTATTCCCATCAAGTCTGCTTTGCTCATTGCACGGCTCACATCGCCTGCCACATGTTGACTGGTTCTTCGGCCAGGGGGGTTCGCGTGGCGTAATATAAGACGCCCGATCGCGGCGGGATCGCGACGAAGGGCACGTCCTTCACTGCCTTGCAGCTTCCGTGACGCCTGTACAGATACCGGGCGTCCCTGCCCAGCCATTTTTCCCAATCGAACGGGCAAATGATCTCTCTGTCTGTTTTGTTGAAGAAATAGACGAGCGAGTGAGTTTTCAGGCGCTGTATGATGCACGTTTCGTCGCGCATCTCGCTCCAGAAGGGATACTCGGGCACATGAAGGCCATCCGGCTGGATGAAACGCAGCAGGTCGCGGCGCTCCTGCGCAATCTGATGGATGGGATCGGAGGTATAGATCGCCCCGCCCGACATGGCCTCCAGAACAGCCAGCGCCTCTATCTGCCCGGGGGTGAGATGTATGTGGAAATCGCGCAGCATCACCGCGTCGGGGTCATTCTGCCAGTAAATGTCGTTGAAATACTGATCGGCTGTCAGCTCCCGGAGCATATTCGTCGGCCCGAAGCCGCCCTCAGTCCACTGCGCGCCCACGTCTCCGCCGATCCGCATCATGTCCACAAAGCCTATGGAGGGCATGAACGGAGCGATACAGCCCAGCCAGCGGGCGTCTTCGCCGATGGATTCCCGGATCATTGCCATCACGTCGCGGAAATACTCGAACGACGTCTTGCCCGGCGTATGGCGGACGACCTGGGAGGAATCCTTAAGACCCCAGAACAGGAAATCTGTCTTGAACAGGGTAAAGCCCCAGCCGCGCAGCGTGGTGAATACCCGCCGCAGATATGCCATCGCGTCGGGATGGCTGGTATCAAGCACATAGTAGTCGCTGTCGCGGTAGCCCCAGGGCTTCGGCTCGTTGTACTGTATCCATGGCCTGATGTACCGGCCCTGCGTGTCTTTCAGCATCCAGTCCGGGTGCTCGCGGAACAGCCTGGAATTGTCGCCCACCATGAACGGCCCCACCCATATTCCCGGTTCGTATCCTGCCGCCCTGATCGTGGCTGCGGCATAGCTCAGGCCCTGGGGGAAGCGCTCGTTTGCCTCCAACC
>JAFZRB010000222.1 GCA_017620115.1 Clostridia bacterium
ACGAACGATTGCTGGCGCATCAGGACATTGTGTACAGGGATTTTCAGAGCAGGCTCGTCCCGAATATTTCAAAGGACACCATCATCGGCGTCAAAACGCCGGATATGCGGCGAATCGCCAAAGAAATAGCCGGAACGGACGAGGCAAAAGCCTTTCTGGAATGCGTGCCCCATGCATATTACGAGGAGAACCTGGTTCACTTCTTCTTGATCGCGACGATCCGGGATTTTGACGAATGCCTGGAAGCTGTGGAACGATTCCTCCCCTTCATTGATTGCTGGCCGGTCTGCGACCAGTCAAGCCCGAAGGATTTCAAGAAGAACCACGCCAGGCTGCTCCCGTATATCAAAAAGTGGATCGACTCGGAGCACGTCTATACGGCCCGGTTCGGCATGCGGATGCTGATGAACGAATTCCTGGAAGGCGATTTCCAAAAAGAATACCTATCGTGGGTCGCCTCCAAAAAGGGCGACGACTATTACCTGAAAATGATGGTCGCCTGGTTTTTCGCGACGGCTCTGGCAAAACAGTATGACGCCGCGATCGTCTATATGGAACAGCGCAGGCTGGAGGCGTGGACGCATCACAAGGCCATCCAGAAGGCGCTGGAAAGCTTCAGGGTTTCAGACGAACACAAGGCGTATCTCAGAACCCTGTCCTGACAAACCGGCCCGGAGGCTTCTCCCACAAGCCTCCGGGCCGGTTCATTTCGTTTTCACCGCGCCGCGTCATCGAATACATCCACACGCTCAACGCCCTCGCGGCGGCCTCGCTGCGGGCCACGTCCTCCGGTGTGTTGTAGCCGGGGATCCGCGGCGCGCGGACGACGACGCGATCCGGGCCGACCGTTCCGACGAACATTTCCGGGTTGGATGACGGCGAAACGATTCCGGAAGTTCCCGGCTGTCACGTCCCCGGTTCTCCCAGCATTTCTTCCACCCACCGGGCGAATCCGTCTTCCTCGTTTGACGGGCAGATTTCGTCCGCGGCGGCCTTCACCTCGTCCAGCGCGTTTTCAACCGCCACGCCCACGCCGCATTCTCTCAGCATGTCGACGTCGTTGTAGTCGTCGCCGAAGGCGGCGATCTCGTCGAGCGAAACGCCCAGCCGCGCCGCCAGCAGGCGCACGCCGTTCAGCTTGGTCGCTTGCCGGTTCATGATCATGGCGATGCGGTTTTCGGAAAGCTGAGCGTAAAGGCTCTCCGGCAGGCGCGCCTGCAGCGCCTCCGCCTCGGCCAGCGTGCGCGCCTCCACGATGATCTTGTCGGCCGTGAGCGATTCGACTTCGCGGAAATCGTCCGTCCTCACAGACTCCACGCCCGGCCAGATTTCTCCCGGATCGAAGTTGCTGTACAGCACGTCGTCCGCCTCCACGGCCACCCACCGCGCGGGATCGTCCGCCAGGACAGCGCGCACCACGTCCAGCGGGCGCTCGACGCCGAAGCCTTCCAGCCGTTCGTCGCCCCACACGACCACCGCGCCGTTGTGATACAGCGCGCCGTCGCACGAAAGACCGGGCAGAAAACCGCGCACGCCGCGTATGGGCCGCGCCGTGGCCGCCACGAACAGCACGCCTCTCTCCCGCAGGCGCGCGACAGCGCGCTGGGTGCGGGGCGATATGCTCTTGTCGTTCCGAAGCACCGTGCCGTCCAGGTCGGTCACGACCATCCTGATCCTGTGACCGCTCATCATACGCCACCTCCGGGCATCAGATCGTCCCGCGCCGACGGCCAGAATGCCGTGAGGTACTCCCCCGCCGCCGCCGCGCCGCCACGGCCGTCCGGGTGGCCGCCGAAGAAGGCTAAATTGTCCCGCGGGGGCTCGTGCCCCAGTATGGCCGCGATGTCGAACACCGCGTCCGCGCCCAGGTGGTCGCCGCCGCGGATGGCCCCGTTCACCGCGCGCCAGCGGTCTTCGTCCGCGCCCGTGAGGTCGAAGGGCGGTATGGTGAACAGCACGGCCCTGACCCGCGGATTGCGCGCCTTCAGAGCGGCGATCGCCGCGCGCAGGTCGCGCGTGAGCGTCTCCGCGTCGCGCGAACCGTGCAGCAGGTCGTTCACGCCGAAGCACAGGTTCACAATATCCGCGCCGGCCGCCTTACCCAGCCACGCGCCGTTTTTCGCGGCGTCCGCCGCCCGGCCATACCCCAGGCCGATGTTCCACACCGCCACGTCCCGCTCAATGCCCGCGGCGATGCGCGCCGCCCACTGCTCGCACAGATCGACGCGCGTCTGGCAGCCCTGGGTGATGGAATCGCCCATGAAGACCATGCGCGCGCGCACGGGCCGATCGGCCTCGAAGGCGTCCGGCAGACAGGCCATGTCGTCCTCGCGGAAGGCTCCCATATCGTCCGGCGCCGCCTCGCCGGGCGCGGCAGAACACAGCGCGCGGCTGTCCGGCGTGGCGGGCAGTATGCAGCCGTCCTCCAGCGCGCGCAGACACCAGCTGAACGCCAGGCGTCCCCCGCGCGGAATATCCAGCGCCACAGGGTCGCTCACGGCCCACGCGCGGGGCTCGACCGCGCGGCCCGCCGCGCCGCCCCACGTCACAGGCTGAAACGCGCCGCCTTCCGCCGCCGCGCAGGCCGAGACGATCTCCAGCCGCCCGCCGGGCAGATCGGCCCAGGACTCGCTGCCGTCGTCCCAGGTGCTGTCGATGCAGTTGGAGAAGCGGAACCGCCAGCGGTGCCGACCAGTTTCGACGGGCCGGAGAAGAACGCGGAAGGTACGCGCTTCGCCCCTGTTCAGGACGATTTTGTTGTTGTGCGAGGTGCTGGTGCCGGTGTTGGATGCGAACATGATCTATTCCTCCTGCCGTGAAATGAAATCGCAAAAGCGCAGCGGCGCGGGGCCGGGATCCGGCGCGTCGCGCAGGACCTTGACATACCAGAGAACGCCCAGCCAGCGGCCGAATTTGTATCCGGCTTTGGGCATTTCGGCCATGAGGCGATAGCCAATCTTTTCATGGAAAGCTGCGCTGGCGCGGTTTTCCGCGGTGACGAGCGCGTAGGCGTTCACGTAGCCCATCCGGGCAAGGTCGCGCTCCAGCCGTTCATAGAGCGCGCGCCCGACGCCCCGGCCATGATAAGGCGCGGCCACATACACCGACAAGTCGGCGTCCCATTGATACGCGGCCCGCTCGAAGGCGCGCGAGGCGTAGGCGTACCCGACAACGACGCCGTCTTCCTCGGCCGCATACCACGGGAAATCCACGGCGACGCGCTCAAAGCGCGCCGTAAACTCTTCGAGGGAGGGCGTTTCGTATTCAAACGAGGCCGTGTCCCGCTCGACGTAAGGGCGGTATACCGCCAGCATGGCGGGGAGATCGGAGGGAAAGGCCAGGCGATAGGTCATGTGATGTCGTCCTCCTCCTTGTCCAGCAGGCGCGCGCTGGCAATCGAGTTCCTGCCGAACCTCTGGCGGATATCGTCTATGGCGGACTGCAGCTTCTCGCCGCGCTCCTTCCGGCTTTCGCCCGGCGCGTCGAACAGGCTCAGCTGAACGGGCGCCTCCCCGTCCTCGAAATTCACCACGCCCAGCGAAAGCAGCCGGATGGGCTGATCCATGCGCCACGATTTCAATACCAGCGCAAGCGCGGTGCGGTAGATGTCGCGCGTGAGATCGGTGGCTTCATGAAGCGTCGTCTGCCGGGAAATGACGCGCAGGTTCGTGTCTTTGATCTGCACCTGCACCGTACGGGCCTTCACATGTTCGTGCCGCACGCGCGCGCCGACGCTCTCGGCCAGCATCATGAGGCCGGTCTTTATGTCCTCCTCGCCCAGCAGATCGCGCCGGAAGGTGATGGAATTCGATATGCTGCGCGCCGGGTCGGTCTCCCCGATATGGCGCACGGGCGAGGTATCCAGCCCGTTGGCGTAGGCGTGCAGCGTCTCGCCGCCGCGGCCCAGGATGCCCGTCAGCCGCTCGACGGAGGCGTTTGCCAGATCGCCGATGGTGAAGATCATGGCCCGGTTCAGCGCCTGCGCGGCGGTGGGGCCTACGAACAGCATGTCCCTGACCGGCAGGGGAAACAGCAGCTCTTTGTAGTTTTCGCGCGTCACGCAGGTGGTGGCGTCGGGCTTTTTGTAGTCGCTGCCCAGCTTGGCGAACACCTTGTTGAACGACACGCCCGCCGAGATGGTCAGTTCGAACTCCTCCCGCACCCGGCGTCGCAGCTCGTCCGCGATGGTCCTGCCGTCGCCGAACAGCGCCGCGCTGCCCGTCACGTCCAGCCAGGATTCGTCGATGCTGAACCGCTCCACCTGATCGGTGTATTCGGCGTACAGCGCGTTGATCTTCTCGCAGTAATAGCCGTATTTTCCCCGGCTGGGCGGCACCAGCACCAGGTTCGGGCATTTGCGCTTCGCCTGCCAGATGGTTTCCGCCGTCTGGACGCCGCATTTCTTCGCCAGCTCGTTTTTGGCCAGTATGATGCCGTGGCGGCTTTCCGGATCGCCGCACACCGCCATGGGCACCCGGCGCAGCTCCGGATGGTCGATGCACTCCACGGAGGCGAAGTAGCTGTTGCAGTCGCAGTGCAGTATGACCCGATCCATGTCAGTTCTCCGGGGAGCCGGCGCTTCCCGCGTCCTCCCTGCGCCGCCGCGGCTTTCTCGGGGCAGCCGGCGGCTTCCCCGTCAGGCGCGCCTCCACC
>JAFZRB010000223.1 GCA_017620115.1 Clostridia bacterium
CCATATGAAGGTGTAGTTGGCGGTGCCCGCGCCGGCGTGGATGCTCCAGGAGGGGGAGATGATGGCCTGCTCGTTCTGCATCACCACGTGGCGGGTCTCGGTCGGCTCGCCCATGAAGTGGAACACGACCTCGTTCTCCGGGACCTCGAAGTAGAAGTAGACCTCCATGCGCCGCTCGTGGGTGTGGGCGGGCATGGTGTTCCATACGGAGCCAGGCTCCAAAACCGTCATGCCCATGGAGAGCTGGCAGGTCTTGAGCACGGAGGGATGGATGAACTGGTTGATGACGCGCTTGTTGCTGGTTTCCAGCGCGCCAAGGGGCTTCTTGGCCGCGTCGGCGATTCTGATGAGCCTGTTCTCATAGCTGCAGTGCGCCGGGGCGGACACGATATAGAACTTGGCGGGCTTTGCGGCGTCGTTGCTTTCGAACAGCACGCTCTTCGCGCCCTTGGTGATGTACAGGCAGTCCTTGTAGCCCAGCTCGTACACGGTGCCGTCCACGGTCACTTTGCCCGCGCCGCCCACGTTGAACATGCCGCACTCGCGGCGCTCGAGGAAATAATCCGTGCCGAAATTCTTCCACACGTCGATGCCCTTGTCGATGGAAACCTTCACTGTCACCGGCATCACGCCCAGCGTGACCATGCGGTCCACGTGGCTGTAGGTGGCGATAACCTCGTCCGCCTCGAACAGCTTTTCGATGAGGAATTCTTTCCGGGTCTCCTCGGTGGTGTAGCGCTTGAAATCGCGCTGATTGCAGGAATAACGAATATCCATGTCCATCAATCCTCCTGTATCGTCGTCCTTTATATTTGTTATGCTGATCGCATCGTTTCACGCGAACCGTTCGAGGAACAGGCGCGCCGCCTCGGCGTTGTCGGGTCGGGTATCTTCCAGCGTCATCGGCAGGCCGCGCGCTTTGGCAAAGGCGACCAGCGCCTCATAGCGCATCACGCCCAGGCCGCAGGCGGTGGAGAGCACGTCGCCGTTTTGCGCCTTCACGTAGTCCTTCATGTGCAAAACGCGCACCCTGTCGCCCAGGCGGCGGATGGCCTCGCCGATGAGCGCTTCCGCGCGATCCACCGTGGCCGCGGAGAGCAGATTCACGCTGTCCAGAATGATCTGCAGGCTGTCGCTGTTCACTTCCTCCAGCAGGCGCTCCGCCTTCTCCGGCGTGGAAACGATATGCCGCCAGACCGGCTCCACGGCCAGCACGGCGCCTTCCTCCTCCGCCCGGCGAACGACGGGCTTTACGCTCTCCAGAAAGAGCCGGAATGCCTCCTCGCTGTCCTGCTGGGGCTCCGAAAAGCGCGCGCCGGCCGCGGCGGGCGTTTCCGTGCCCACCACGCGCGCGCCGATCATCCGGCTGAAACGCAGATGCGCGCGGTAGATTTCCTGCGTGCGCCGCCGCGATTCCTCGTCCGGGTCGGCCAGATTCAGATAGCAGCCCAGCACGGCGCACTCCATGCCCTGCGCGGCGAAATCCTCCCGCACCTGCGCGGCCAGCTCTTCGGTGAGCAGCCGGGGCGCGTCGGCCATGGGAAAATCGGAGAGCGCCTTGCTCAGCGCCAGATGCGCGCAGGAAAAGCCCTGGGCCTTCGCGTAGGCCAACCGTTCGGAGAGCGTGCCCGGCAGGGTGTCGTGCAGGCGGATGCCGATGTTCATAGCGATCGTCCTTTCTCGCCGCGTGTCACAGCCGCAGGGTTTCGCCGGCGGGAACGCGCACGGGCGCTCCGTCGTTCACGGACACGAAGCAGTCGCGGGCGTTGGGGTTGAAGGCGAAGCTGTTGTCCGCCGCGAAACGCAGGCGCTTCCAGTCGTCCATGTAGTCCATGAATTCGATGTTGGTGCAGTACCAGATGTCCTCCTGCCCGCCCATCATGCGGCAGAAGCCTTCGATCAGATCCCAGTTGTCATCGTTGCGGAATTCATAGCTGTGGCCCCACACGTACATGAGATACAGATACTGCCTCTTGTTCAGCGCCAGGAACTGTTCGCCCAACTCCACCAGGCGATGGTTGTGGTGGCAAGTGGCCTTCCAACGGAAGGGATTCTCCGGCAGCGCGAAGCCGTCCGAATTGCCCACCACGCGGGAATAGCGGATGCCGCATCCTGGCAGCAGCGCCTCGATCTCCGGGCTCAGCGAGCCGTTGGGATAGCTCAGGCCGCGCACCGGATACCCGGTCAGCGCCTCCAATGCGCGCCGATCGTCCAGCACCTCCTGCGCCACCTCCGGCAGCGGGCAGCGGGCGATGGTGGGATGCGTCACGGTGTGACAGGCCACCTCGTGGCCAGCGTAGAGCGATTGAACCTCCTCCGGCGCGATGCGGTCTTCTCCGCCCAGGAAGCCGCTGTTGAGGTGAAACGTGCCCTTGATGCCGTAGCGGTTGAAGATTTCCACAAGGCGCCGGTCGGTCGAGCGGCCGTCGTCATAGCTCATGGTGAGCGCTTTATGCTTCCCGCCGGGAAAGCAGCAGTAAACCTTGTTCATACGTCCTCCTGTCATTCGCGGGTCATCACGCCGCAGGCGATGGCCGCGGCGGCGCTGGGTATGGTTCCGAATATGATCATTATACATTCACCACACCGCGTTTGTCAATGGCCGAACGCGCCGCCGATCAGATCGAAACGCCCGCAAACCCTTGACATTCTCCCGCGCATAAGCTAGAATAGAGGCTAAATTTGAGGCGTTTTGAGGAGCGACAGATTGGAGGATCAGCAATGAGCGATTACAGAATCGAAACAAAATGCGTGCAGAGCGGCTATACGCCCGGCAACGGCGAGCCGCGCCAGATTCCCATCATTCAGAGCACCACGTTTAAATACGCCACCGGCGAAGACATGGGCAGGCTCTTCGATCTGGAGGCGGCGGGCTACTTCTATTCCCGCCTGCAGAACCCCACCTGCGACTATGTGGCCGCGAAGATCTGCGATCTGGAGGGCGGTACGGCCGCCATGCTCACTGCCTCCGGCCAGGCGGCCAACTTCTACGCCGTATTCAACATCGCCACCTGCGGCGATCACGTGGTGGCCAGTTCCAGCATCTACGGCGGCACCTACAACCTATTCGCTGTAACGATGAAGAAGATGGGCGTGGAGTTCACCTTCGTCTCGCCCGACTGCACCGGGGAGGAACTGGACGCCGCCTTCCGCCCGAACACCAAAGCCGTGTTCGGCGAAACCATCGCCAATCCCGCGCTCACCGTGCTGGATATTGAGAAATTCGCGAAGGCCGCCCACGCGCACGGCGTGCCGCTGATCGTGGACAACACCTTCGCCACGCCCGTCAACTGCCGCCCGTTCGAGTGGGGCGCGGACATCGTCACCCACTCCACAACCAAATACATGGACGGCCACGGCGCGGCGGTGGGCGGCTGCGTCGTCGATTCGGGTCGTTTCGACTGGATGGCGCACGCCGATAAATTCCCCGGCCTGACCACGCCGGACGACAGCTACCACGGCATCACCTACGCCGAGAAATTCGGGCAGGGCGGCGCATTCATCACCAAAGCGACGGCGCAGCTCATGCGCGATTTCGGCTCCACCCCCGCGCCGCAGAGCGCCTTCCTGCTCAACATGGGGCTTGAGAGCCTGCATGTGCGCGTGGCGCGGCACTGCGAGAACGCCCAGACCGTGGCCGAATACCTCGAAAAGCACGAAAAGATCGCCTGGGTCAACTACGCCGGGCTCGAATCCAGCCCGTATCACGCGCTGGCGCGGAAATACATGCCGGGCGGCACCTGCGGCGTGGTCAGCTTCGGCGTCAGGGGCGGACGCGAGGCCGCGAGCCGCTTCATGGCCGCGCTGAAGATCGCCGCCATCGAGACGCATGTGGCCGACGCGCGCACCTGCTGCCTGCATCCCGCCAGCACCACGCACCGCCAGATGAACGACGAGGAGCTCGCCGCCGCGGGCGTGCCCGGCGACCTGATCCGCCTCTCCTGCGGCCTGGAGAGTAAGGACGATCTCATCGCCGACATCGAGCAGGCGCTCGCCGCGATCTGACAGGAGGAAACCGCATGCCCATCAAAATACCCAACGAACTGCCGGCCACCAGAACGCTGGCGGAAGAAAACATCTTCGTGATGACGGAAATGCGCGCCCGCACGCAGGACATCCGCCCGCTGCAGATCCTTTTGCTGAACCTCATGCCCACGAAGATCGACACGGAGACACAGCTCTCGCGCCTGCTGGGCAACACGCCGCTGCAGGTCGAGCTGACGCTGGCCCGCGTGCGCTCCCATGAATCGAAGAACACCTCCGAGGAGCACATGCTGGCGTTCTATAAGAACTTCGACGAGGTGGATCATCTCAACTACGACGGCATGATCATCACCGGCGCACCGGTGGAGCACCTGCCCTTCGAGGAAGTGGACTACTGGGGCGAACTGTGCCGCATCATGGAATGGAGCAAGACGCACGTGCACAGCACATTCCACATCTGCTGGGGCGCGCAGGCCGGGCTGTACTATCACTTCGGCATTCAGAAAAAGCCGCTGCCCGAGAAGATGTTCGGCGTGTTCCCGCATACGCTGGATTACCGCCGCGCCATCCTGTTCCGCGGTTTTGACGACGTGTTCATGGTGCCGCATTCCCGCCATACCACCGTCGACCGCGCGGACATCGAGCGCGTGCCCGAGCTGCGCATCCTCGCCTCCTCCGAGGAGGCGGGCGTTTACGCCATGATGACGAAGAACGGCCGGCAGATCTTTATCACCGGGCATTCCGAATACGATCCGCAGACGCTCAACCGCGAATACAAACGCGACGTAGCCGCCGGAAAACCCATCAGCATCCCGAAGAATTACTTCCCGAACGACGATCCTTCGCGCGAACCGCTGGTCACCTGGCGCGCGCACGCCAACCTGCTCTATTCCAACTGGCTGAACTACTTCGTGTACCAGACCACGCCGTACGATTTGAAGGATATCAAATAAGCGCCGCAAGCGGTTTTCTCATCGGCGACAGTACCGGAAAACAGAATGATGATGGCCTCCCGATCGCATCAGAAAGCGGTTTGGAGGCCGCCTTTCATTTCGCGCCGCCTGTATCGCTGTTTTTGGCCGAATGTAGCTGTAAATTCCCAAATTAAAAAAAACATAATGGATTTCAAAGTGATTACGTATTGATTTTCTTCAGAAAAATGTGTATAATAAGTTTAAATGATGAGAAAGGAGATACTACAATGCCCGCCAAGAAGAAGAAAGCCGCCCCCGAGCAGCCCAAAAAAGAAAGAAAGCAGTACCCCAGCCATGACGAACGCATCGCCGCCGCCAATCAGAAGATCGATCACCTGAAGGCGCTCATCGCCGAGAGAAACGAACTCGTCGCCAAGACGGAGAAGATCCTGAGCGAACGCCGCATCGCCCTGGCCCGCAGCGAGGAAGCGCTGGCCAAGACCGAGACCAAGAAGGAACGCCTGCTTTCCGTTCAGAAGCGCGTCGCCGAGGGCAAGAGCGTCAAGCTCACTCCCGAGGAACGGGCCGAGAAGCGCAAGGCCGCGCTGGCGAAGGCCCGCGAGGTCAAGAAGGCTGAAAAGGCGAAGTATGACGCGCTGATGAACGCGCTGACCGAAAAGGGCAGCACCATCGACGAGCTGCTCGATGCACTGAAGAAGTAATCATCGTTCAAATCCAGTAGAAAACCGGACCGTGCTGCAGCATCTGCGGGCACAGTCCGGTTTTGTTTTCAGGGATAGGCTTTACCGCGCCGAGCCGCCGTGAGGACGCGGCTTCTGTTCCCCCATCGAGGGGTCACTCCGCCATGTGGCGAACGGGCCTGATTTCCGGCATGGCGCCAAACCGGTAGAACACGCGGGCGTTCTCGAAGAGGAACTGGTTTTTCTCTTCTCCTGTCAGGAGATCCGTCCTTTCGAGGAAATCCCAGCTCATGCGGTAGGTGATGGCAGTCATGGTGCGCGGATAATCCGAG
>JAFZRB010000224.1 GCA_017620115.1 Clostridia bacterium
CTGCCAGCGTGCCCGCGCGCCGCGAGTAGGGAAACACGTGGATGCGCGCGAAGCCAATCTCCTCCACGAACGCCAGCGTGGCCGCCGCTTCCTCCTCCGTTTCGCCGGGAAAGCCGGTGAGCACGTCGGTGGTGAGCGCGCAGCCCGGCCGGCAGGCGCGCAGCTTGCCCGCGGCTTCGCGGAATTCCGCGGTGGTGTAGCGCCGCTTCATACGCGAAAGCACGCTGTCGCAGCCCGACTGCAGCGCCAGGTGAAACTGCGGGCACAGCTTTGGCATTTCTTTCACGGCCGCGCAGAATTCTTCCGTCACAACCAGCGGTTCGAGCGAGCCCAGCCTCACGCGCCGAACGCCCGGCGCGTCGTGGGCCGCGCGGATGGCGTCTATGAGGCGCTCGCCGCTTTCCCGGCCGTAGCTGGCCAGGTGGATGCCCGTGAGCACCAGCTCAGCGTAGCCCGCCGCCGCCAGCCGTTCGGCCTCTGCCTTCACCGCCGCAAGCGGCATGGAGCGCACCGGCCCGCGCACGCTGGGAATGACGCAGTAGCTGCACCAGCGGTCGCAGCCTTCCTGAATCTTCATCACGGCGCGGGTTTTTCCCTCGTGGCGCGACACGAACAGCGGTTCGAACGCCGCCCCGCGGAGCGCCCCGACGGCGACGAGCGGTTCTTTCTGCGCGAGGGCGCGCTCGTACAGCGTCACCACCTCGCCGCGCCGCTGCGTGCCGATGACCAGCCGCACGCCGGGCAGCGATACCCGCGCCGCGTCCCGCTGCGCCAGACACCCGGCGACGATGATGTCCGAGCCGGGGAATTCCCGCCCCAGGTGCCGGATGAGCCGCATGGATTTCTGATCGCCCGTGCCGGTGACGGTGCAGGTGTTCACCAGATACACGTCCGCCTCGCCCGAATCAAAGGGCACGATCGCCCACCCCGCCCGCTCGAACGCCTCGAGCATGGCCTCCGTGTCGTATTGATTGACCTTGCAGCCCAGCGTGTGGGCGGCGATTTTCCTTATCATGAACAGACCTCGGTTATCACTAAATTGGTTTGACGTCATATTGGTAAACCGGAATCTACAGAACCGAGAAGCCCAGGGCGTTTATCACTGCTTTCATTGCCCCGTTGTCTTCCTCTGTCCGTATCGTCGCGGTTTTGCCCTGTGACAGAATGTATTTCAATACAAAAGAGCAAACCTGATGCGCATAGCCATTATCGCGATATTGACTCGCCGTTCGGACATCGCCGAGTTCCCATGCGTTCAAGGAGTACTTTTCAACGCATGCGCGGGAAATCATAACCCCGTCTTTAAACAATCCGCAGTAAACAGTATCGTTCGCATACGCCTGCGCCCATTTGGCCTTTTCGAGAACACGCTGCCCGCACAATTTCAGATGCTCGCAGAAAGTGTCATACTCATCAATCGTCAGCCAACGGATATTTTGATTTTCAGCAGCATCATCAACGGCGGTTTTCGTATAATAGAGGATCTCCATGGGCCTGCCCCTCGATTCCCGATTCGTCTTTCCCGGCTCGCGGCGCTTTACTTCGCCTCAAAATCGCTCCGGAGCGCCGCGCGCCACACCACGTCACACAGCCCCATGTTGTTCTTCCCACCCTGACGCCACACGCCTTCCAGCTTCATGCCGGCTTTTTCCATCACGCGGCCGGAGGCCGGATTGCGCACGTCGTGGCACGCCGCGATCCGGTTGAAGCCCGCTTCGCAAAACAGGTAGTGCATCACGGCCTTCAACGCCTCGGTCATGACGCCGCGGCCCCACAGGGCGCGGCTCAGGCAATAGCCTATCTCGGCGGCGTCTGTCAGCTCGTTGAGCGATACCGCCGCGATGCTGCCGACGACCCGGCCCGTCTCCTTCCACACGATGGCCCACTGAAAATGGCCTCCGTCTTCATACTGAGGAATCCAGTTTTCTATGACCATCTTCGTCAAATCCACGCTCGGATGCGTCTGCCAGGTGAGGAATTTCGTCACGGCCGGATCGGAGGCCCAGTTGTCGAACATATCCTGCGCGTCGTCGACCGTAAACCTGCGCAGGATCAGCCGGCCTGTTTCGAGCGTTTTCGTTCCCGTTTTATTCATCTTTCGCGCCGCCTTTCCCCGTTCACTTCTTCATTTCCAGCTCAAGGCATTTCCAGTCCTCGCCAAAAAAGCGGCAGAACCTCGCCTCGCCTGTCGGCGCTTCATGAAAGCCAGCCGCCTTATAGCACCAGTACGCGGCCTCATTGTTTTCAAACACGCCGAGCGTGATTTTATCCACTCTGAGAATTTCAAAGGCGTACTTAATGGCCAGTTCAAGCATCTGCTTTCCATAACCCATGCCGCGCTTTTTGTCGTCCACGATGACGAAACCGAAGCGGAGAACGGATTTCTTTTCATCCGTAAAGCGCATGATCATGTGCCCGACGACGCCCGTCTCATCGAAGGCCGTCATCGGAAAGAAGCTGTCCGAGTCTGAGAAAGCGTCGTAATGGCGGTTCATTTCGTCCGCCGTTATCGGATAATGATCGTATCTGTCCGCGCACCATTTCCTGAACGACACTTCATCGCCGATCCATGACACGATCGCCGCGGCGTCGCAGGCTTTATATGGCCTTAATCTGAGCATTCGTATCACCCGCCAATCACAATTTTATCGCTCCTGCCTGCTCACAGGTCGCCCCACAGCGCCATCACCGCCGCCGCCGAGGCGACAGCCGCCGTCTCCGCGCGCAGAATGCGCGGCCCCAGCGTCACGAGGCGCGCGCCCTGCGCTTCAGCTTCCTGCGCCTCATCCGGCGCGATGCCGCCTTCCGGGCCGATGAGCAGCGCGATATCCCGCGCGCCGGGGAAAGCCGCGTAAACGTCGCCCAGGCGAAGGCCCTGCGCTTCTTCCCAGGGCAAGAGCATGAGCTCGTGCGCCGCCATGGCGGGCAGCGCGGCCTTCCAGCTCACCGGCGCCGCCATCTCCGGCACGTACCCGCGGCCGCACTGCTTCGCGGCCTCCAGCGCGATGCGCTCAAGGCGCTCGCGGCGCTTGTCGCCGTCCTTCCCGTCGGGCCTGGACACCGAACGAGCCATGATCACCGGCGCGAGCTTTATCGCGCCCAGCTCGGTGAGCTTCTGCGCAATGAACTCCAGTTTTTCCGCCTTGGGCAGGCCCATATACAGCGTCAGCCGCACCAGGGATTCCCGCTCGGGCAGCCTAAAGCAAACGACAGCCGACGCGCCGTCCCTGTCCGCACGCGCGATCCGGGCTGCATACGCGCCGCCCACGCCGTCGAGCAGCTCTATTCTGTCGCCCTCACGCAGGCGAAGCACCTTTACGGCGTGCTGCGCTTCCTCGCGCGGCAACTCAACTGTCTCATCCGGCGAGAAGCCGTCCGCGCGCCTCACAATAAACCTGTGCATCTTCTCCCCCTCACCCGCGCGGATTGCGGGCGGCGATGGCCGCCCATTCGCCCTTCTCGCGGATATCGAGGTCTTCATAACCCGCGGCGTTCAGCGCGGAAATCACCTCGTCCTTGCGCTCACGGGCGATGCCCGAACAGATAAACAACCCGCCCGGCTCGATGAATGTCCGGGCCGGAGCCGCCATCATGCAGATCACGTCCGCGATGATGTTGGCCACCATGATATCGGCCGCTTCCGTCACGGTTTCGAGCAGGTCGCCCGTCTTCACGGCAATCGTGTCCGACAGGCCGTTCAGCGCGATGTTCTCCGCCGCCACGCGTGTAGCCATGGGATCGAGGTCTGTCGCCAGCACGCGCGCGGCGCCCATCCGGGCCGCCGCGATGGCGAGTATACCCGTGCCGGTGCCCACGTCGATCACGCTCATGCCAGGTTTCACGTTTTCCTCCAGCAGCGCCACGCACATGCCGGTGGTCTCGTGGGTGCCGCTGCCGAAGGCCATGCCGGGGTCGATCTCGATGACGCGGTCGCCGGGCTGCGGCTCGAACTGTTCCCACGTGGGCTTCACCACGAACGTATGACCCAGCCGGAAGGGCTTGTACTGTCTCTTCCAGTTTTCAGCCCAGTCCTCGTCGTCCATGCCGCCCACCTCAAGGGTAAGCTTGCCCGCGTCGAAGCCCAGATCCATACGCTGCAGCCGTGCGAGCGCCTCGCGCGCGTGCGCCACGGTGTCCTGCGAGCGGTCGTCCGCGGGGATGTACGCCGTAACCTTCACGTCGTCCTCCATGCGCTCGGCCAGTTCGTCGCCCAGTATATCCCAGAACCCGGTGGGCCTCTGGTTGATGGCCACGTCGGCCTTGTCCTCGATGAGCGCGCCCATGATGCCCAGATCCATGAACATCGCCGAAACCGCCTCCGCGCCTTCGGTGGTGGTGCGAACGGTCAGGGTAATCCAATCCATACAGCTTCCTCCCATGCGCTTCTTCTCAAATGAATCCTCTTATGAATGGAATTATATCATAGCGCGCACGGCCGCGCAACAGCAGATATACAAACAAAGGGGCTTTGCGCTTCACCGCGACAGCCCCCTTCCATGTGACTAATGTGCTCTGAGCCATGCCGCCACGCCGGACGTCATACATGCTGTGGAAAAGAATTGAACCATGCCCTTTCCTCTAACGGTTTCTTTCCAGGCGGCGTGGGATCATTTTCCGCGATTCCAACGGGCAGAAAACAGACCAATTCATAGTCGGCGGGCACGTTCAGGATCCGCGCCATTTTATCGCAAATCCTGTCGTCGTCGGTAATATGTCCCTCATACCAACAGCTCTGATACCCCATTTCCACGATAGCCAGAAGCATGTTCTGAATCGCGGCCGAATAATCCTGCACGGCGAAGCATTTATCGCGGTACGCATTGATTCTGCGCGTGAGAACGCAAATGGCCGCGGGCGCAGTTTCTCCGACAGGCGGCTCGATAACGCGATGAAGCTTTGCCAAAACATCCGGATCATCGACCGCGATCAGCGACGTGGTCTGCTTATTGCAGCCGGAAGGCGCATCGAGGCCGGCCTTCAATATTTCGATCAGATCCTTCCTGGGCACAGGAGTATCTTTATATTTTCCCCTGTAACTATGCCGGCTGTGAATTGTTTCTATTACGTTCATATTCTGATTCCTCATCATGTAAGCCAATCAATGACGGCAAGGTCTCATTTATGAGATTATACCAAAG
>JAFZRB010000225.1 GCA_017620115.1 Clostridia bacterium
CGTCGCGCCAGCTTTGACTTCATACAGCCAGGAAGGGCGTTTCGTGTTCATGAGCATGCGGAAAGCCGCATTTTTCTGGCCGTTGTCGGCCAATGCGAAGAGTATAAACGGCGTGCCCGGAAAACCTGTCCCGATGCGCCATTCGTTCTTTTCGACGAGCGCAGCCAGATTTGCCGCCGCGGCCTGCCGCTCCTCCCCCGCCGGAAAAATCCCGAAACAAAGGGGCAGCGCGTAAGCCGTCTGGAATTCTCTGCGAAGCCTGCCGCGACCGTCGGTGAATACGCCGCGATAGGCTGACGCGACGCTGCGCGAAAGTTGAGCGTATGCTTCGCAGTCCTCGATCTCGCCGATGACGCCCGCGATCCGCGAGAGCAGAGCGCTCGTGTGCTGCAAAGACGCCGTCGCCGTCCATTTTGCGCGCGCCTGCCATTGCCGGGGTTTCACATCGGGCGCGACCCAGTCTCCGAAATGAAAGATGGAAGGCGTGCGCCAGATATAGCGATGCTGTCCCAGTCCCAATCCGGCCCAGAAACGGCAGGCGTCGACATACTTCTTCATCGTAGCGTAGTTGTCGCGCAAAAACCGCTCTTCCCCCGTGGCCTGATACTCGGCCCAGGGAACGAGCACGCAGGCGTCGCCCCACCAGTCGACAGCCATACGGGGCATGACGTATGGAACGCTGAGGAAATGAGCCGGCACCGTGCACGGGATACCGCCGCCTCTGCCCTGTTCAGCGCGCACATCGGCGAGCCACTTGTTCAGAAAGCGGCTCATATCGAAATTAAAGCAGGCTGTCGGCGCAAAAACCGCGATGTCGCCGGTCCAGCCCATGCGTTCGTCGCGCTGAGGGCAGTCGGTGGGAATATCGACGAAATTTGAACGTGCGCTCCAGAGTATGTTCTGCTGCAGCCGGTTGAGAAGCGGATCGGAGCATTCGAAGCCGCCCACTTCCTCTATGTCCGAATAGAGCGGAACGGCGGAAACTCTGACCGACGCGTCCCGGATACCGGACACGGCCACATAGCGGAAACCCATGTAGGTGAAGCGGGGGCTGTAAACCTGCTGGCCGTCGCGGCAGGTATAGGTAACGGTTGCTTTAGCCGTGCGCAGGAAGGCCGTGTTGAGCGATCCATCCTCTTTCAGGATTTCCGCATGCCGCACAGTGACGATCTGTCCGGCTTTGCCGCGCAGCGACAGGCGCACGACGCCCGCGATATTCTGGCCGAAATCGTATATCGTTTCCTTGCCCGATTTATGCATGGCCACAGGAGACAGTTCTCCGTGCGCGATGACCGGCGCGCCATACTGCGCGGCAATGCGGGGCGCGATGCGCAGATTTTCGATCGTGGCGCTCCGCCATTCCGCATTGGAGAGATCAGCCGTGGCGTCGTAGGTTTCGCCGTCGTAAAGATCGGCCATGCGCACCGGGCCGTCCTGCGTGACCTGCCAGGTCGCGTCCGTGCCGATCACATCGATCGTACCGTCCGCATAGGCGACGCGAACCTCCAGCAGCAGAGCCTGGCGGTCTGCGGCGTAACGGTTTCTGCGTGTGAATAAAAAGGATCCGACAGCCCAGCCGCCCGAAATGACCGCGGTCAGCATGCCGCCGTGGTTTTTGAGCATATCCGTCACGTCATACGCCTGGTATTGCAGATTGTGCTTATACGAGGTAAATCCCGGCGCGAAATACTGGCTCCCAACCTTCTGACCGTCTATGTCAAGCTCATAGACGCCGAGCGCCGTGGCGTATATCCTGGCCGAGGCGACGTTTTCCCTGAGTTTCAGTTTTTTGCGGAACGTAAGGGGTTTTGGCGAAACGCCTTTTTCCGTGAAGCGATAACCGCCGTCTGTGATCCACTTGGCGCTCCATGGAAGATCAAACCTGCCGGTTTCAAATGACATACTGGCGCGCGCCTCATTGCCCTCTCCATCGATGACGGACAGCTTGGCCTCATAAGCGGTAAAAGGTTTGAGCGGCTGACCCGCATAGGCGATATCCGCCTGGCGCGTCGTTTCCGTGCTCCAGCCATTCACGCTGATCACGGCTTTTTGAATGGCCGTACCCTGCCGGTCGCTGTCGACAGAGAAAGAAAAGCGCGGCGTCCGCTCGTCGGTCACGCAGCCCTGAGTCAAATGCTCGCAGGCAAATTTTCTGATTTTCAGCATGGCGTTTTCCTCACAGTCATGGCGTTTTTACGACTGAAAAAGGGCGGAGCGCAGTTCCGTCCTTCTCGTGTGTTTTTATGCCCGCATGGTCGGTACGAACAGGATGCGGCCGCAGTTGTCGCACTCGACTATGTCGTTTCCCGTATTCAGATGATCCCGCGTCGCGGCCGGAAGCGACATGTTACAGCCGCCGCAGCGGTCGCCGTTGAGCTTGGCCATGGGCGGCATGGCGTGCTGCTTGATCTGGCGATAACGGGCCATCATCGTGGGCTCGATGGCTTTGCCCTCCTCTTCGGCGCGCGCCTTGAGCTCGTTCAGCTTGACCTGCGCGTCCTTAAATTCCACTTCGTAGGAGCGCTTGAGTTCGTCGTATTCGGCCTTGGTGCGCGCGGCGCTGGTTCTGATATCGCGCTGCATGCGATCGAGCTGCTCGCTTTCCTTGCGCATCCGGGCCAGTTCCTGCTCGTATTGCCGCAGCGTGCCCTCCAGCTTCTGCGCCGCCGCCAGCTGCTTTTCGATTTCCTCTATGGTCTCCGGCGGATTCTCGCGCAGCTCGTCGGTGAGCTTCGCCAGAACGCCCTGCAGCCTGTCCGCTTCGTCGCGCACGGCTTCGAGACGGTCGTTCATCACCGCGATGTTGCTTTCAACCTTCTTCATGTTATTCTGCTGTTCGAGCAGGAAATCACGCTGTTTGAGCAGTTTGAGACGGTTGGGCGATTTTCTCATGCCGCTTTCAAAACGGTCTGCCTCCATGTCAAACTGCATGTAATTCCAAAGTGCGTCGAGCTGCATCGCAATTTGCCTCCTTCTACCACGGCCGCCGCATATACGGCGTCCGATTGCTTTCAATAACAGTTATATTATATTGTAGCGCATCGCAGCGGGCTTGTAAACGGTCTGCAAGTAATTTTATTGCGACCTGCTCCGTTTCGTAATGACCGGCCTCCAGCAGGCAAAGCCCCTGCCCGCACGCCGCCAGCGCCTCGTGGTAGCGGACTTCGCCCGTTACGAAGCAGTCAGCGCCCATTTCCAGCGCTTCCTCCCAGAATCCGCCGCCGGCGCCGCCCAGTACGGCCACACGGGAAACAGGCTTGTTCTCTCCGGCAAAGAGACGCGCGCGGGCGTTCAGGCATTTTTCGACGTATTTGGCAAATGCCTGCGCGGCAAAGGGCTGTATGAGGCGGCCGACCCGCAGGCCATGCGGGCCGACTTCCACATCTTTCAGCGCCAGCGCGTCAGCCAGCGCGTCGTTGACGCCCGGCGACGCGTTATCAAAATTTGTATGCGCGGCTATCAACGCCTTTCGCGAACGGATCAGGGCGCAGACGGCCTCTCCTTCCGTGTCGTCTTCTCGGATGCTCTTGCGGCCGCGGAAGAATACCGGATGGTGCGTGAGAATCAACTGCGCGCCGGCCTGTTCGGCTTCCCGAACGACTTCCTTCGTCAGGTCAAGCGCGGTCAGCACGCATTCGACAGGCCACGCGGGATGCCCGGCCAGCAGTCCGACGTTGTCATAGCTTTCCGCCAGTTCAGGCGGCGCAATTTCATTCACGATATCGAGGATCTGTCCGACTGTCGCAGCCATGCCACAATCTCCTCCCAACATTCGATTTCCTCACGGAGCGCCTGCGCCCGCGCTTCGTCGCCGTGCGCCGCGCCTTCACAGGCCTTTCGCTGTACCTTGAGACGGAACTGAGCATAGCCGCTCAGCATGGGATGACGCTTTTTTAGCAGCACTGGTCCGGCCAGCAGCTCACGCGGCGAGTATTCTGCGTATCCGGGCCGCGCGCTCATGCCCACATACCAGCGCCCCCCGGCCCGCGCGAGATCCTCGTCGCAGATTTCGTAGCCGAGCTGCATCAGGCGCAGGCGGAGGTGATCCGCGTTGATATTTGGCTGCAGTATCAGCGTTGCTTCGCCGAGCATAGTGCGTCCGCGCTCCAGAATACCCTCGATGGTCGTCGCGCCCATGCCCGCTATGACGACGGCATCCGCCGGTTCTCTGAGCGCCTCCGCGCCGTCGCCCACGCTGAACACCGCGCGATCCGTCAGGCCGCGCGCGCGAATCAACCGCGAGGCCTTTTTCAGGGAGGCCTCGCTGATATCCAGAAACTGCACCCGCTCACATTTCCCGGATTCCAGCAGCCAGGCGCCCAAAAAACCATGATCCGCGCCGATATCCGCCGCCACAGGGCAGGCGGGCGTCAGCGCGGCCAGCATGGAAAGCCTTTCGTCCAGTTCGATCATTTCAGTCAAGATAATCCTTCAGCTTCTTTGAGCGGCTGGGATGGCGCAGCTTGCGCAGCGCTTTGGCCTCGATCTGGCGAATGCGCTCGCGCGTGACGCCGAAATCCTTGCCAACCTCCTCGAGCGTGCGGGAACGCCCGTCCACCAGGCCGAAGCGCAGGCGGAGCACCATTTCCTCGCGCGGGGTCAGCGTGTCGAGCACGCTCATCAGCTGCTCGCGCAGCAACGTATAAGCGGCCGCCTCGGCCGGAGCCGGGGAATCGTCGTCTGCGATGAAGTCGCCCAGATGGCTGTCTTCCTCTTCGCCGATCGGCGTTTCCAGCGACACGGGCTCCTGCGCGATCTTGATGATCTCGCGCACCTTATCCTCAGACACGCCCATCTCGGCGGCGATTTCCTCGGGCTGCGGTTCGCGGCCGTTCTGCTGAAGCAGCTGACGCGAAACGCGAATCAGCTTGTTGATGGTCTCGACCATGTGAACCGGAATGCGGATTGTACGGGCCTGATCGGCGATGGCGCGCGTAATGGCCTGCCTGATCCACCAGGTGGCATAGGTCGAGAATTTATAGCCCTTGCGATAATCGAATTTCTCAACGGCCTTGATGAGGCCCAGGTTGCCCTCCTGAATCAGATCGAGAAACAGCATGCCGCGCCCGACGTATCGTTTGGCAATGGAAACAACCAGCCGCAGATTGGCTTCCACCAGCTTTTTCCGCGCGGCCTCGTCGCCCTGCTCCATGCGCTTGGCAATCTCGATTTCCTCGTCGGCGGAGAGCAGGGGAACTTTGCCGATCTCCTTGAGGTACATGCGCACGGGGTCGTCAATGCTGATGCCTTCGGGAACGCTGATATCGAGATCTTCGCTCTCAATTTCCACCTCGGGCTCCGCGTCGACCAGCTGAATCTCATTGACCACGTCGATGCCCATCGTCTCGAGCGTTTCGAGGATCTTCTCGAACTGCTCGGGTTCCAGCTCGACTTCAACCAACTGATCCATGATTTCTTTATATGTAAGCGTCCCCTTTGTCTTGCCCATATCGAGCAATTCTTTCACGCGGTTCATCTTTTCTTCTGTCGGGGGATTATTATTCTGATTACTCAAACCGCTCACTCCTTTAGGGCTTCCTGGCCGCGCCAGGCTCGTTCATCAGTTGTGTCAGAAGCGCCAACAGCTCCGCCCTCTTCGCGGATGACGTCTCGTTCTTTATCTTTTCCCGAAGGTCGTCAATCTGCTTTTTCCTTCGATATCGTTCGATCTTGTCCAGACAATCAGTGACAGCCCTGGTGATCTGATCCCTGTCAATATTGTTTTCCATCATCAGCGCCTGCGCGGCTTCTTCGCGTTCGGCGTCTTCCAACTGTTCGAGTATGGCAGCCGGCTTATCGCCGTCCAGCAACCGCTTCGCGATGCGCGCGTACAGCGGCGTCACAAAGGCGGACTCAAACGACACATCGCGGCTCAACTGCTCGTTTGCCATCAGGTTGATGAGCAGTTTCTCCGCCCTGACGTATTCGGGCAGCTCTTCCGGCTTCTTCCATCCCGCCAGGCGCGGCGGTTGAACCGTTTTCTTTTCCTCTGCGGTCGGGGCGCCCGTTCCGATCTGTCTGAGCAAAACCTCGCGGTCAAAACCCGTCTGGACAGACAGCTTGCTCAGATAGTTTTCCAATTCCACAGGATTGGATACCTTCCGCAGGATGTTGCAGCATGCGATGGCGTATGCCGTGCGTCCGTCCTGCGAGGTCAGGTCTACGCCGTCCGCCGCGCGCAGCATTCGGTACTCGGCCGGCGTCATAGGCCGGAGCGCCTCAAATCCGGCCGCGCCGTTCTTCCTGACGTAGTCATCCGGATCCATGTCATCGGGAATGTCGATGACCCGCGCAGGCATGTCCTGCGATTCAAAGATATC
This sequence comes from Clostridia bacterium, assembly GCA_017620115.1. Lineage (GTDB taxonomy): Bacteria > Bacillota > Clostridia > Christensenellales > Aristaeellaceae > Firm-10. Next base: position 6,321 of record JAFZRB010000225.1, read on the forward strand.
CAGCGCGCGCAGTATGGCCTTCTGCCCGGCGCTGTCGCCGTCATAACAAACCCACACCTCGGGCACATAACGCTTGATCAGGCGCGCCTGCTCCTCCGTGAGCGCCGTACCGAGCGTCGCTACGACGCCCTGCACGCCCTGCTGGCGAAGCGACACGACGTCCATATAGCCTTCGACCAGGATCAATCGCTTAAGCCCGCGCTCCTTCTTCGCCATGTTGAGCGCGTATAATCCCTGGCGCTTGTTGAACACCGGCGTATCCGGGGTGTTGAGATATTTTGGATTGCCCTCCCCCATGATGCGGCCGCCAAAGCCCAGAACATGCCCCTGCGGATTGATGATGGGAAACATGGCGCGACCCCTGAACATATCGTAATGGCGCCCATCCCGCTCGCTCGAGAGACCGGCCTGCTTCAGCTCCTCAAACGTAAAGCCCTGATTCATCAGATGCGTTGTGAGCGCATCCCAGCCGTGCGCCGTCGAACCCAGGCCAAACCGCCGGATCCCCGCGTCGTCCAGACCGCGTTTGTGGAGATAGTTGAGCGCTTCCGCGCCTTCGCTGGTCCAGATGGTGGCATGATAGAAACGGGCGGCCTGCAGATTGGCCTCATAGATCCTCTCGCGCAGCGCGCGCGTCTGATCGCTGCTCCGCCCGTCATCGACGCGGGCCGGCAGCTCCATGTGGGCGCGCTCCGCGAGCAGCTTCGCGGCTTCCATGAACTCCATGCGTTCGATTTCCATGACGAAGTTGATAACGGTGCCGCCCTTATGGCAGCCGAAGCAGTAGAACATCTGAGCTTCGCTGTCGACACTGAACGAAGGGGTTTTTTCTCCATGAAACGGGCAGCGGCCCCAGAAGCGGCGGCCCTTCTGCTTCAGTTCGACATATTCCGCCACAACGTCCACGATATCGACGCGCGAGCGCAGTTCATCCACCCAGGAATCCGGAAGTCTCGAGGCCATCGCCACCACCTGTCTTCTGACTCGAAGCGTGCGTCAAAAAAAGAAAGATGCGAGACCAAACTGACCATCCACCGCGTGGCAGAAGATGTCGATACCGCAGCCCCCATGTTTTCGAAACACACTGTATTATTGTTTCGCCATAAACAGACAATTTCCTGCCGGCTATCCAACATAAGTTGCAGGTTATTTTCTGGTTTTTTCTCCATTTCTTCATTATGCCCTGTGATGATGATATATACAACACCGGATGTCGGTTTCCCTGCCCGACAGGGAATTTTACAAAGACTTTCTTCCGCGGCGTTCCCCTGCCTTTCCTAAACACAAAGCGCCGGGCCCGTCGTCGCGACGGCCCGGCGCTTCGTTTGTTCAGCAGTCAGACAATTGACATGAGAGTCAGAATCAGTCCTTGCCCTCCCTGGCGCGCCAGGCGTCAAGCTGAGCCTGCTCTTCGGCCAGCACGGCATCGACGCCGGCAGCGTTCAGAGCATCCAGGAACTTCGGCAGCTCGGTCTCGGGATCGGCCAGGCCCTTGGTCAGCGGATCGAGGTACTCCTTGGTGACCTGACGGATGCCGCTCAGCTCGGTCAGGATCGGGTTCTCGTCGAACACAAAGCCGATGTTGTTGGAGTACACGAGCTCCTTGTCGAAGGCCGCGTACATCTCGTTCATGTTGATCGGCAGGGTGGTGTCGGGCTCAGCGGTGCAGAATCCCGGCAGAGACCAGGTGGTCATGTTCCACTCTTCGGTGTTCTTCTTGATCTGGCCTTCCTCGTTGCGCTCATAGGAAACGCCCTCGAGGCCGTAGAAGATCATGTTGGCGAACTCAGTGTTGGCGATGAGCTCATTCAGGAGCATCATGACGCGGGCGGGATCGCCGGAGTCAGCGCCGATGGCGTTCATGGAGCCGTACAGCTTCTGGGTGTTGGTGAAGGAATAGTTCGGGCGATACTCGAGGAACTCCTGAGCATAGGTGATGCAGTAGCCGGGCAGGCGCTTGGCCATGGAGTCCTGCGTCGAGACGGCGGGGTCGCCGTTGGCCCAGGTCACAGAAGTGCTGGGGTCGATCGGCAGGCAGCCGAGGTTGAACAGCTCGCGAACCTGCTTGCAGTACTCTTCAAACTCGGGGGTGGCGAACTGGTTAAACACCACGTTGGGCTCCTGGTTGGAGAAGGAGTCGTCGCCGATGATGACCGCGCCGGGGTCGCTGGCGGAACCGGTCATGGAGTCGATGGGATACAGGGAGCCGAAGGGGCCGGTGCCCATGCCGGTCACGTAACCGTTGGTATCGCCGCCGGCGGCCTTCATTTCCTTGATCCAGTTCAGGAACGCGGCCCAGCGGCCATCGCGGTCGAGGGACTCGTCCTTCACCCAGTCGGTGGAGACGCCCACGGCGTCAGACTGGGTCTTGGAGATGCCATAGTAGAAATAGTCGCAGGAATACTTGTGGGTCACGATGGCGTACTTCTCGCCGCCGATGGTGACGCAATCCCACAGGGCCTGGGGATAGATCGCCAGAATGTCCTGGCCGTACTCATTCAGCAGGTCGGTCAGCGGATAAAACGCTTCCTGAGCCACATAGTTGCCGTACTGGTTGGAAATAAAGGCCAGGTCGTACGGCTCGCCGCCCGCAACCATCATCTGCAGCTTCTGCAGGTGATCGCTGTTGCTGTTCTTGTGCATAACAAGAGTGGCGTTGAACTTCTCGGTCAGGTACTCGTTGATGGCCGCCATGACGACTTCTTCGGAATTCGCCGTGTCGCCCAAGGTGTACCACTCGATCTCATAGGGATCAAGAGTGCTCGGATCCACATCAGCCATGGCGAAGGACGCCAGGCAGGTGCAAACCAGAGCCAGGGCCAGAGCCAGAGACAGGATCTTCTTCATGGGGTTTGCCTCCTAAAATAGAATTATTTTGCCACAGTCCTCCAGCTTCCCGCGAGAAGCCTGTCGGACTGCAAACAACGCGGTAAATGGGAATCAACCCTTCACGGCGCCCAGCGTCAGGCCCTTCACGAAATACTTCTGGAAGAAGGGATAGAACGCCAGCACGGGCGTCATGGTGATGACTGTCAGCGCCATCTTGGCGGATTCGTTGGGCAGGGATTCAATCATCAAAGCGCCTTCCTCGGACATGCTGAAGTCCGGATCGGAGCGCAGCAGCGTAATCTGGTTCATGACGCGCTGCAGCATGTACTGGATGGTCCACAGGCGCTCGTTGTCGATGTAGAGCATGACGTTGAACCAGCTGCTGAAATACGCTATGGCCACGAACAGGCCAATGGTCGCCAGAGCGGGCTTGGAGATCGGGAGCACGATCTGCAGGTATATCCTGAACTCGCCCGCGCCGTCGATCTTGGCGGCTTCGATCAGGGACTCCGTGCCGCCGTTCGAGAAGAAGGTTCTCAGAACGATGATGTTATACGCGCCCACCATACCGGGCAGCAGCAGCACGAAGAAGCTGTCGCGCAGATGAAACATCGTCGTATTGACGATGTAGCTGGCGACCAGGCCGCCGCTGAACAGCATCGTGAAATAGGCGAAAAACGTGAGCGGCTGGCGGAGCTTGAAATCCTTGCGGGAACAGGCGTATGCGAACATCGTCATGAACCACAGGCTCAGGAAGGTGCCCAGCACCGTCAGAAGTAGCGTGGTGCGGTATGCGTACACGATCTTGTTCAGGCTCCTGCCGAACAGCATCTTGTAGGCTTCCAGGCTCCACGTTTCCGGGAAGAAGCCGATGCCGTTGCGGGTGATGGCAAGCTCGTCCGTGAAGGAGGTTATATAAACCAACAGCAGCGGCAGAACGCACGCCAGACAGAAGATCGCCAGGATAATGCAGATGACGGCGTTGCCAAAGGAACCGATTGCGAGAGGGCCATATTTGTTATGCCGCATTTTTGTTTCGGCTTTCGCAGTCATTTCCTTCCAGTCCTTTCGTAAAAAGTCATTCCAGAATCCGGTCTGTTTATCAGAACATCGAGAGATCCTTGTCGATCCAGCGAACGATCTGGTTCGTGAGCAGAACGAAGATGAAGCCAAATACCGACTGAAACAGCGCCACCGCGGATGAAAGGCCCACGTTGTTGGACTGTTTCAGCGTGTTGTAGACATACACGTCCACGGTATTGGTGACCTTAAGCAGCTGGCCGGAATTGTTCGGCACCTGATAGAACAGATCGAAGGAGGAATGGAACATGGAGCCGACCGCCATGATGGCCAGAATGATGATCATGGATTTGAGGAAGGGCAGCGTGATGTGCAGGATCTGCTGCCATTTGCTCGCGCCGTCGATCACGGCGGCTTCGTAATACTCGTCGGAAATGCCGGTGATCGTGCCCAGATAGATGATGCTGCCGTAGCCCAATCCCTTCCACTGATGCACCAGCGTCAGGATGTATGGCCAGTATTTCGGCTCGCTGTAAAAAGCTATGGGCTCTCTTCCCATGTTCTTCAGCGCGTGATTCACCATGCCGTTGTCGCCGCCCAGAACCGCCAGCACGATCACGGACACGACGACGTAAGACACGAAATGCGGCATGATCATCGTGGTCTGGAAAACGCGGGTCAGCTTGCGGCTGTGCACCTCGTTGATGGCGATGGCCAACGCAGGCGGAAAGATACGACCGAGCACGATGAAGATAACGTTGTAAAAGAGCGTGTTTTTCAGCGACGCCCAGAACGTGGCGTTTTTGAACATAATATCGAAGTTCTTCATGCCGATCCACTGACTGCCAAATATGCCCGCGCGCGGCTTATACTGCTTGAACGCCAGGATCGTGCCGGCCATGGGCATATACGAAAAACAGATCAGAAGCACGATGCACGGAATGCACATCACGAAAAGCGGAATGTTCGTTGAAAGAATAAGCTTGATGTTTGACCGCTTGCGAGCGGGCTTGGTGTCGTTGATCGTTTTCTGCACAAACCATGACCTGCCTTCCCTGAAGCATAGGAACAACCTCTGTTTGCAAACTCCAAACGCATGGTAGAATTATAGCATCTTTCCCCCTGTTTGTAAAGTGATAAACGGTCAAAAACACAAAAGCGCATAGGCAGGCCGAAACAACCGGCAGCCCTTAAGCGATGAGAGCTGCTCATTCAAAACAAAGGACCGGAGCTCTATTGCTCCGATCCCTTGGATTTTCTGAAGAGCATGAACCTTCTTTTCGGTTTTTATCGGTTCGAGACGTCTATGGGGTTGGCCCAGGCCCGCTTGCCCTGTCCGTCTATGAGAATCACGCGCACGAAGCGTTCCAGACGTTCCGAGTTGATTTTGTAGGTCGCCTCTGTCAGGTTATCTCCACACACGCAGCGGTTGCGGACATACGGAAGGTCTGAATGGAAGACGATCTGCCGCACGGGCTCGCATTCCACGCGTATCTCATCGTCTTCGATTTCGATCTGTCGGAACCGCGGCCCGCGGCTCGCATAAAACGCGCCTGCGTCCAGCGCCCGGTTTATCCCTTCAGCCGTCAGCTCGTCGGCCTGCAGCATTATAAATGAGGTGCGGTCTTCCCCGGTATAGAAATGGGCGTCGTCTGAAGCGACGGTGTTGAGCAGCAGGCCGTGCGCGGCGGCAATATCCAAAAGCAGCATGGCGTCCGCCCGATCTCCGTTCCACGGCAGGGCGGAAACGGAATTGTAGATTTCAACCGCCGTGAGGTCGGTGAGCTGCCGGAGCGTTTCGACGGTATTGAGCGACCAGGCCGGATGCGCGAGGATTGCCCGGCCGCCGGCGAGCCGGATCTCCCTGATGCCGCGGCGCGCCGTCTGCCTTCGGTCAACGCGAGTCAGCAGACTGGGATCGACGTTAACGCCTACAACGTGAATCACTTCGTTCAAAAGGTTGTAGTCCAGTTCGACGCCCGGCAGGAGCAGCATATTTTTGTAAAACCTGGGCGATTCAACGGAAATCTTCCAGTGCTCTGTCAGCGCCAGGAAATCGTATCCGGCGGCCTGATAACGCTCGATGACATCGTCGGGATTCATCCTGCCGTCTGAATTCGTGGTGTGCGTATGAAGATTGCCCTTAAAGAACGGTTTCTGCGGGTCAAACAGGTTCATGGTGTTCCAGAGTCTCCCCTTCCCAACTGCCCGGTTGCCAGGCTAGACGCCATACGTTCGCGCCATCTGATTCAGCGTATCTTCAAGGCGCCTGGCGATGATGCCCTTTTCTTCACGAAAAGGCAGCGCTCCGGTAAACGAAATGCTCTTTCCAACCGTCAGCGTCTTGCCCGACAGGCTCACGTTCACGGGCACGAAACGTATATGCTCGCCCGCCTTGCGCATCCACAGGTGTTCCAGCAGCAGGAAGCCCTCGTACAGCGAACCTGTCTCTCCGTTTTCCTCCGAATAATTGATATCCGGAAAAATCAGGATGCTGCTCCCCTCGTCCAGCGCTTCCAGCGTCTTCATAAACGTTTCGCGCACCTTGAGCGAGTTCCTGTAAACAGGGATGGCCCCGGTCGATTGCAGCAGGCGCACAAAGAGCGGCCCCAACAGCCCCGCAAGCAGGCGCGCCATGAGCGGCCCAAGCTTCCACGCGATCGGGAACGTGTAGCTTTCCAGATGAGCGACGCACGCGTCGCGCTCCATGAAAGCGGAAAACGCCCACGGCAGGGTGTTCAACGGGAGCAGACACAGCGATGAAATCGGGCCTTTCGCGTTTCTGTGGCGGCATATATAAACGACCGGACCTGCTTCATTCCCCTCATTGACGCGGCGAAAGCGCAGATAACGGAGACGCAGTATTCGCCGGCAGGCCCGGTAAAAGCATCCCTGTGAAGTCATAAACAACCTCCGCTGGCGGTCGTGGATTACTCGCCACTGTCAATAATCTTAGCATCACTTTATGTGAAAATCGAGCACTTATGTGAAAAGAATTGTAAAACCCGAAACGAGCAAAAACGGATCCGGTCTGTTTGCAGAAGCCCCGGAAACAAACAAGGCTTAATCTAAGCCGCTTGGGCTTTTGCAGCCCGGTCATCTTTCCGCCGGAGTTTTCGCAGGATACCCGCCACAGCAGACACGACGATATAGAAAGCCAATACCGCCATGCACAGCTGGAAACGGCCGTAGACCAACGACAGGAAGCTGTCGGCCGGATCCATGATCGGCAGCCAGAGCACCGAGAGCACCAGCGCGAAAAAAGCGACCGCATTGCCGGGGCGCAGCGCCTTCTCTTCCCGGATCATGACCAGCAGGGGAATCAGGAAAAAGACGGTCGAATACAAATACTGGTACGCGTACAGCAGCATGGCCACGCAGCAGGCGAGAGCCTGCTGCCACTGGCGTTCCAGAAAGAAGCCGCACGCGAGCATAAGCGCCGCCGCCGCAATGTTCAGCCCCGACAGGGCCTCGAGCAGCGGATACCGACCATCCGCCTCTCCCCTGAAAGAGTCGAGGATCTTCATCAGCGTCCTGCAGATGCCGTCGAATGAAAAGCCGATTTCCGAATCCGCCGTCTCAGCGGCGTGCAGCTTCAGCTGCTCGAAAAACATGCCGATGCCCCGCAGTCCCTCCTGAAAGATGAGCACCGGCAGAACGAAAGCCGCCAGTCCCGCGACGACAGCGAGGCCCGCCCGTTTATACTGCCTGCTGTAGACGAGCATCATGCCGAACAATGCCGGATAGAGTTTAAGGCCGGCGCTCACAGCCAAGAAGATAATGCCGAGCGCCTCCAGGAGCCGGCTGCGCGAATGCTGATGCCACACGAAAAACAGGCAGCAAAGGAACGCAACGATCACGATATTGCCGCGCTCAAACGAATTCAGAACGCCATAGCTGAATAAGACGCACATGGCGAATAGATCGGCGTTCACCCCTGCGTTTTTCCCGGCGCATTTCCGGGCCATGATCAGGATCGCGGCGACCGACAGCATGACGAACGCGACAAACAGAACCATCGGCGCCTGCCAGGTTCTCAGGTCAAGATCCGTTCCCCGAACCACGACGCTCTGATAAAAATCGTTCGCCCAGTTGTCCGACTGAGCGCGCGGCACAAACCAGTAAACGATATAGAACAGAAGATTCGCAAGCGGCGGATAGAGCGTGTTGAACTGGGAATAGGGCCGCCTGCCCCGAACATATTCGATGCTGTGGAAGAAGTCCATGCCCGTATCGCGCACATCAGAGAAGAACATCCGTGAAAGGGCGTCGCCGCGTGAAACCAACAAAACGCAGACGCTTGCCAGAACACTGACGGCTGACATAACGACGAACCACAGCGCCAGGCTCTTCTTTTGCTGCTTCATGTTTGCTCCTCCCATCGGCAACCGTTTGAGCTGTCAGCCGCGCGATAACGCCTCACGATTTGAACGCCCAGAATTTGTTGAGCGCGAAATTTACAGGTATCGTGATAGCCAGATTGATCCACGGCGCGAGCCATTCCGAAATGCCCAGAACATGCACCTGCAGCGCGAGCGTGGCCGAGCCAACGAGGAAACCGCCCAGATAGGCGATGTACGTCCTCAGCAGTTTCTTGGGCCAGCTGAATTCAGAATCCTTGAATACGAAGCGGTTGTTCCAATAGAAACTGTTCGCGACGCTCACGATCCAGCCCATCGCGTTTCCTATCATGTAGAGATCGCGACTGATCCAGATGAATATATAGTATACGAACGTGGAAATCAGCGTGTTGGA
>JAFZRB010000226.1 GCA_017620115.1 Clostridia bacterium
ACAGTATCGCTCCCCCTACCAATCCCTTTGCCATGCACTGCCTCAGTATCTCATTGAATATCTCCTCCGCTATGTTGTTATCCCGGAATCGCCGCCTCCGATTCTGACTGATCGTCGTCGCGTCCGGCGCCTTCTCTGTCAGCCCCAGCCCGCAAAACCATTTATACGCTATGTTGTAGTTGACCTCCTCTTCCAGCCGTGCTTCTGATTTCACCCCATATAGGTACCCTACCAGCAGCATCCGGAACAGCACCTCCGGCTCGATCGCCGGACGTCCGTTGTCTGAACAATACAACGGCGCGCACAGCTCGTGGATGAAACTGAAATCCACTACCTGATCGATCCTCCGCAGCAAATGTTTCTCCGGTATCATCTGCTCCAGTATCACGATATCCATTTGCTGCTGTCTCTCTCGCCGCTCCCTCAACATGTTGTTCATCCCCCGTTGCATTTCTTTATTGCTTATATTCGACATTGCACCTCCATTTCCCTTTTGGTCCCTTTTGGCTTTTTCAGAAAAAAACATAAAAACCGCTGACAATTTATCTTTGTCAACGGTCTGAGGGGCCTGGCGGCGCTGCCGCCGGGCCCCTTTGCTTTGCACATGGCGTTTGTCAGAAAAGGATTTCTTTCTTTTCGCGGTCGGCGATGTAGGCGTTCTCCATGAGCTCGGTGAGCTCGCGGCCTTCCTTCAGGCCGAAAGAAACGGGTTTTCCGTACAGAACGCTGTCGATGAACTGGCGGAGGGGCAGGGGCTGGTTTTCGGGCAGCTTCGTTACCTCAGCCCAGCCGCCCTCGACGAATTTCGCGATGTCCCGCGTGCGCAGGCGCACCTTGTCGCCCTCGCAGATGATGATGCCCCTGGTGCCGTAAACCTCCATGATCTGCGGGTTCATGCCGGACACCAGGCTGGTCTCGGCCACGGCGATGGCTTTGTTCTCGAACTCGATGGCGCAAACGGAGTTATCTTCCACCGCGTGGCTGGTGCGCGCGTTGAACATGGACTGGATGCGCACGGGCCTGCCCAGCATCCAGCGCGACAGATACATGGGATGCGCGCCCAGATCCATCATGGCGCCGCCGCCGGTGGTTTCGGGATCGTACCAGTATTCGGGCAGCCAGCCGGCGCTCGCGCCGTCGTGGCTGTCGCGCACGCGAAGCAGGGTCACGTCGCCGATGGTGCCGTCGTCGATGCGCTGCTTGATAAAGAGGTTGCGGCCCATGGTGCGCTGCGGGAAGCTGATGGTGAAGATCACGCCCGCTTCCTCCACGGCCTTGATGACCGCGTCGCAGTCGGCGACCTTCAGGCACATGCACTTCTCCGTGAAGATATGCTTCTTCGCCTTCGCGGCCTTGATCATGAGATCCCTGTGCATGCTGGTGGGGGAGTCGATGGCGACGGCGTCCACATCCGGCCGGGCGAGCAGCGCGTCCAGATCCGCCTCGAAGGGCACGCCGAGCTCGTCGGCCCAGGCCTGTCCGCGCGCCGCGTCCTCGTCCCACACGCAGGCGACCCGCGCGTCGGGCTGGTTCTGGATGAAGCGGGCGTAACCGCCGGCGTGCACGTGCCACTTACTGAGCATCGCGATGTTGAGCATGGTGTAATACCTCCTTGTAAGTCGTGTTTGATGGCGCTTTCTGAATCGTCTTTACCGGTAAAGTTCGTCGAGAAGTGTGGATATCATGCGGTCGTATTCCGAAGAATCCCCCGTCACCTGGCCGTTGTTCACAAAGTACAACGTGCCGTTGTAGACGACGTGCCCTGTAAAATAGCTGGCCATCTGACCGTTGACCACGTAATACACGACGCCGTTATCGGGAACGAAGCCCGTGAAAGACCCGGCCACCTGGCCGTTGACCACATAGAACTGCGCGCCGTTGTAAGGAACGAACCCCACGAAACCCTCAGCCAGCCGGCCGCTGACCACATAGAACCATGCGCCGTCGTACTGGGCGAGGCCCGTGTACTGCGTCTGAACCTGCCCGTTCGCGCAGTAGTACCAGCCGCTGCTATGGGGATCCTGAATGAGGCCGTTTACCTCCCTGAGCAGCCGCCCGGCGGCCACGAAGAACAGGCCGCCGTTGTATTCGACCAGCCCGGACATGGTGGTGTCGAGCCTGCCATGATCCACGTAGAACCATTCGCCGTCATACTCAACCAGCCGGGTGACATCCGTAAGCACGCCGCCTTCCACGCAGAAATACCAGTCGTCCGGGTGCGCGGCGTCCTGGATCAGCCCTGTGGCCGACCGGTCGACCATGCCGTTCTTCACGATCACCGCCACGCCGTCCATCACGGTGTATCCGCTGTAGCTCGGGTCGATGACGATATAGCGGATGCCGTTCTCCACGGCATAGGACAGCGCGTAGCTGTCCGGCGCGACGTAAAGGGTGAAGCCGGGGGCGTTGTCCGTCAGCTCCAGCTCCTCCAGATACGGATTGCGGCTCACGTCGAGGCTCCCGAGCCCGCAATCCGAGCAGTAAAGCCGCTTAAGCCGCGGCGTGCAGCTGAGGTCGAGCGAAGTCAGCGGATTGCCGGAGCAGAACAGGAACTCCAGATTCGGCGTCGCGCTCAGGTCGATCCTGGTCAGCTCGTTGTCAAAGCACACGAGCTCGGTGACGTTCTGGAGTATCTCGATGCCCTCGAGCGATTCGATGCCGCAGCTGAAACAGTTGACGCTGGTAAACCCGCTGATTTCCCATGAGCTGAGGTAGTCGTCGCCGTCGTTATAATCGCTCTCGCGCAGGAAATCGCGGAATCCGGCGTCCGGGAAATGCGCCGCGTCGATGCGTACGCCAAACGCCGCCTGAGCGCCCGCGCTTACGCTCAGCAGCCCCAGAACGCACACGAGCCACAATAGCTTTTTCATTGATACCGCTCCCTTCCTGATCGGTTGAGCCGCGCGCTCACGCTTTCTTCATGACCACCGCCACGGTGCGCGCGGGCAGGCAGCCCTGCATTTCGCCGTCCCAGCTCAGCGTGAAGCGCTGGGAAACGCGCCCGAAGCCGCCGTATGCCGGCTCATCGCTGTTGAACACGGTTTCATACACGCCAGGCTCCAGCTGGCGGCAGGGCAGCGACACGCAGTCGCATTCCGGGTCGAAGTTGAACAGGAAAACCAGCGGCCCGCGTTTGAAGGCGAGGAGCTTTTTGCCCTGATCGATCCACAGGCTCTGCGCCGTGCGGTCGCTGAGCACGCGGTGCTTTTTCACCAGGGCGAGCATGTCGCGGTCGAACGCGCCGAGCAAGCTGTATTTGAGATAGCCGTTATCGGCGAGCGACCACTGACGCCGCGCGTAATGGAAGCTCCAGCCGTTTCCCTCGCGCGGGAAGTCGATCCATTCGGGATGGCCGAACTCGTTGCCCATGAAGTTGAGGTAGCCGTCGCAGGCCACGGTGAGCGTCACAAAGCGGATGAGCTTGGCCAGCGCGATGCCGCGGTCCATGGCCGGCGTGTGGTAGACGCGATCCATGCCCACATACATCTCCGCGTCCAGCAGGCGGAAGATGATGGTCTTGTCGCCCACGAGCGCCTGATCGTGCGATTCGGCGTAGCCGATGGTCTTTTCCTGCGGGCGGCGGGTGGTCAGCTCATACCACAGCTTGAACATATCCCAGTCCTGATCGCGGTATTCCTTGATGAATTTGATCCACAGATCGGGCACGCCCATGTTCAGCCGGTAATCGAAGCCGATGCCGCCCCACGCCACGGGCAGGCACATGCCGGGATACCCGCTCATGTCCTCGGCGATGGCCACGGCGTGCGGGTTGACCGCGTGAATCACCTCGGTGGCCAGCGACAGGTAAGCCAGCGCGGCGTAATCGGCGTTGCCGGAGAAATAGTCTTCATAGCCCGCGAAGGCATGGCCCAGGGCATGATCCTTGTAAATCATGCTGGTCACGCCGTCGAAGCGGAAGCCGTCGAAGTGGTATTCGTCCATCCAGAATTTGATGTTGGAGAGCAGGTAGTGCACCACGTCGTCGCGGTAGTAGGCGAACAGCTTGCTGCCCCAGGCGGGGTGATCGCCCTCGCAGTACAGCGAACCGCTGCCGTCGAAATTGCAGATGCCCTCGCGCTCGTTCTTGCTGGAATGCGAGTGCACCAGGTC
>JAFZRB010000227.1 GCA_017620115.1 Clostridia bacterium
CAGACCATGCCGCATATCGTGGAGTTCACCCGCATGCAGCAGAGCTGGTGCGAAGCCGCGGACGTCGATTTCTTTGCAGAAAACGATTCGTATCCCCGGCCCCGCTACCGCATACCGGCCGCTTATATGGAGAGCTTCGATTTCTGCATGGCCGCCGCGGGCTGCCCGCAGCAGCTGAAATACATGATGGACTATTTCTCCCGCCCCGACTACGAGACGGGGTATCTGCGCGCGCATCTGCGGAACCGCGACACCATACGCGAGACGGCTGAGGCCATGGCCGGCCTGCCGGACGCGGGCGTCTATGTGCATGAGGACATGCGCCGCGCCGCCGGTATGGCGCTGCCGGAGGAGGCGACGGATTCGCACATCATGCGCGCGGCGTCCTTTTCAGCCGCGTCGGCCTTGCTGAGCGGGCTGGGCCTGGCGACGGCCTACCGGAACGGCGGGGGCGTTGCCGCCGCTTTCGGCGACAGCGGGCGCACCGTTCCGCTGAACGGACAGAAAGGCTATATCCTGGACGCGCCGGCGGCCCTCGAGATGGCGCGGCGCGGTGTGGACACAGGCATTTTGAGCGCCGAGCCGCTGGACGCCGCGCCTGCGTATGAGTTCTTCCCTGAATTCGACGACCGGATCGAGCTGAACTGGCTGGACACGACCGGCGGTTCCCTGTTTTACCGGGCTGCGCTGAAAGAAAACGCCGAAGTGCTGAGCGTGTTCCGGGATCGCGGCGATTCGTGCCCGGCTTCGTACTTCTATGTCAACGCGGAGGGCACGCCCTTTCTGGTGCTGCTCTTCCGGGCGGATACCGTGCTGGCAGGCGGCTCGCTGTTCCGCTCCTATTACCGGCAGGCCCAGCTGATCGACGCCGCCCGGCGCATGGGCGCTCCGCTGCCCGCCGTCGTCCGCAGGGAACCGGGCGCTTATCTGCTTTGCCGGACAAACGGCAGACGCCTGGGCGTCGCCCTGTGCAACTTCAGCCTGGACGAGATGGTCCGGCCGCGCGTCGAGCTGGCCGCGGAATGGAAAACCGCCCGTTTCATCGGCTGCGAGGGCTCGATGAACGGGCGGGAGATCGTGCTTTCGGATGTGCGGCCATACGGCTTCGCGGGAATCATGCTGGAAGTATGAGCGTTATCCCTTGACGGCGCCGGCGATCAGGCTTCTCTGCACCTGGCCGCTCATGCACAGATACAGAACCAGCGTCGGTATGGTCGAGATGACCAGAGCCGCGCCGATGGGGCCCCAATCCGTCTGGTACTGGCCGAACATCTGCTGGATACCCACGGTGAGCGTGCGCACGTTATCCGTCGAGACGAACACCGAGGCCATCAGCATTTCGTTCCAGACCTGTAGGAACACGAAGATGGCGGCGGTCACCAGCGCGGGGATGAGCATGGGCAATATGATGGTGAAGGCGGTGCGGTACACGCCGCTGCCATCGATACAGGCCGCTTCCTCCATTTCAAAGGGAATGGAGCCCACGAAACCGCTGATGATCAGTATGGCCATGGGGATGTTGAAGGCCGTGTAGGGAATGATGAGGCCCATGTGCGTCGAGAGCACCTTCAGATCCATCAGGATGCCGAGCAGGGGCTTGAGCGCCGCGTGCATGGGGATCATCAGCCCCAGCATCAGGTAGGTCATGGTCACCTTCTGGCCCTTCCAGCGCATGCGCAGCAGGCCGTAGGAGGCCATGAAGCTGAGCAGCAGCGTCAGGAGAAGCGTCGCGCCCGTGGTGATCACGCTGTTGCGCAGATACAGGCTGATCTTGCCCGCGCCCCAGGCCGTGGAATAGTTGCTCCAGATCCAGTTGCCCGGAAGTCCCACCACGTTTCCGCCGAATATCTCGCTGTTGTCCTTCAGGGAGAAGGAGAACAGCCAGTAGAGCGGGAAGACGCAGGCGACCAGCCAGAGGATCAGAAAGAGCTGGATCAGCGCGCGGCCGACAGACAGTTTCCTCTTCTTCATGTTCTACCGGCTCCTTTCCGCCAGGGCGTCCCTGTCCCTGAAAATGATGTTGAGCAGCACCGTGAAGAGCAGGCATTCCGCCACGATGAACATGGCCATGGCGCTGCCTGTTCCGAAGTTGTGGCTCTTGAACATCTCGCGGTACATGGTGGTTGCCGGCACCTCCGTGCCGATGTTGCCGTCTGTGAGGATTTTCACCATATCGTACAGCTTGAAGGAGCCGATCAGCGAAAACGACAGGCATACCTTCAGCATCGGACGGATCAGGGGAATCTGAATGCGGAGGGCCATCGTTGGGCCGGACGCGCCGTCGACGGTCGCCGCCTCGATGATGTCGGGGGATATGGATTTGAGCGCGCCGTACATCAGCAGCATATGATAGCCCACATACTGCCAGAGCACCGGCACGAAGGTGGCCCACAGGCGGGTGCCCTTGTTGGCCAGCCAGCCGCCTTTTGGTGTCTGCGCGCCTATGGAACGGAGAAACAGGTTCAGGAGGCCGTAATCGTTGTTGTAGATCTTGCGCCACAGCTGGCCGACGACCACGGACGAGAGGATGACCGGGATGAAATAGACGTTCCGGTAGAAGCTCTCCGCCTTCACGCCCCTGGCGAGCAGCAGGGCCAGCAGCAGCGAGAAGGGCAGCTGCAGGAAGACCGAGGCGCCCGCGTACAATAGCGAATGCCACACGGCGTCCGGAAAGCTGCTGCCTTTGGCCGTGAACATGTCGATATAATTCCTGAAGCCGACGAAATACTCGAAGGTCGGCTTGGTTTTTGTGGTCCAGTTCAGCGTGCTGTAGAAGGCCGACATGGCGATGGGAATCATGACGAAAAAGGTAAAGAACAGCACGGTTGGGAGCACAAACACCATGATATGCCATTTGTTGGAAAGAACCCTTTTCATCATTGGCCTCCCATTCTGTATAGTTGCGAAAAAGGGAGATGGCGGCCGAACCGCCACCTCCCGGTGAGCCGATCAGGAATCGATTATTCGAAAATGGCTTCCATGTTCTGGCAGAACTCCTCGCCGGTGATCTCGCCGCTCAGGAGCAGCAGGGTCTGGTCCATCAGCAGCTCGCTGTCCTCGCCCTCGAGCGCGGTGTTGCCCCAGAGCAGGAAGGAGGTGGCCTCGTTGGTCAGAGCCACGATCTGGCGGGTGATGGGCGCGATCTGATCCTCATACTCGGAGAAATCGGCCTTCCAGCAGGGCAGGCCGGCGCCGGACAGATAGCCGTTCTTGCTCAGGTGCTCAGCGCAGAACTGGCACAGCAGATAGGCTTCTTCGGGATGCTCGGTGTAAGCGGCCACGGCGAACTCCTCAGCGGGGCCGCCCATGAAGGCGTTGGCGGAATCCACGCCGGGAACGGCGGGGAAAGCAACGGCGATGAAGTCTTCCTTATCGGCCAGGTTGCCGCCTTCCCACTGGCCCATGACGTACATGGCGATCTTGCCGTCGTGCCACGGAACCTCGGATTCGTCGCGGGTCAGCGCGGCTACGTCGTCCGGGAAAGCGCCCATCTCGACCAGCTCGGCAAAGGCGTTGGCGCCGGCGATCAGGCCTTCGTCCAGGAAGGTGCCGCCTTCCAGCTTGAAGACGGCCTTGCGGAACGCCTCGTCGCCCGCGAAGCGGAGCATCAGGATGTCGCCCAGCATGTTGGTGGGCCAGCGGTCGCCGCCGCCCGTGGTCATGGGCGTGACGCCGGCGGCCTTGAACGCCTCAACGGCGGCCTTCAGCTCGTCCCAGGTCTCGGGGATCTTCACGTTGTTGGCCTCGAACAGGGCCTTGTTGCAGTACAGCACGGAGCAGGCGTTGGTGTAGGGCAGGCCGTAGATCTTGCCGTCGAAGGTCATGTTGGCCAGCGCACCGTCGATCAGGCGGCCCAGGGTCTCGTCGTCCAGGTAGTCGTTCAGGGCCATGATCTGATCCTGATCCACCAGGGCCTTCAGGATGCCGCCGGCGTTCCAGTAGAACACGTCGGGCATCGCGCTCTGGCTGGCCAGGGTGTCGCCCTTGTCTTTCCAGGCGTTGGCTTCGTTCCAGTCGACCTCAACATGGATCCAGGGATACGCTTCGGCGAACTCTTCCAGCGTCTTCAGAAAAGGCGCGCGGGTGGCTTCCGATTCCGACGACCAGATGGAACCGAACGTCAGGGTGACTTCTTCATGCTGTTCCGCAAAGGCGGGCAGAGCGCCCAGGCAAAGCATCAGCACGAGTACGACAGCGGTGATCTTCTTCATGGATAAACCCTCCTTGTTTTTATTTGTGTTATCATATTACTTCAAATC
>JAFZRB010000228.1 GCA_017620115.1 Clostridia bacterium
GACTTTCTCCTTCAGCCAGTTGAAGCAGGCGATCAGACCCGCGAACACCATCAGTCCGATGAGCAGCATGCGGTTGCGCCTTCGCATGGTCTCCGGCGGCCTGACGCCAACGCGCGAGGCCGCGCCGGTGTGCATCGCGCGGTCGTTCATGATCCACAGCGAAGCCGCCAGGAACACCGAACCGCTGGCCGCCAGCAGAGCGTTCAGCGAATCCGACCTGATCACCAGCGCCGCGACGCCCGCCACCGCGTAGACCGCCACGCCGAAGATGGCGTTATGCGTGTCGGTGCTCAAAGCCGTGGTGCAGAAGCGCAGCGCCGCCGGCAGCATCAGCACGGCCACGATGGTCATCACGCCGCGCGTGAGCAGCTCCTGCCCGGCGAACAGCGGCAGGCTGCCCGCCATCAGATACACCGCCGAGGCGGCCATCACGACGACGCAGGCGATCGCGCGCAGCGGCAGGCTGACGCGCCGCTTCGCGGTATCCTCGTGGGTGTCGCGCCGCAGGTTGCGATCCGGGTCGGGATCGCCGTGCGAGGCGGTGCGCTCCACGAACACCTCCCGCGGCTTCTCCCCGCCGCCCACATGGCCGGGCAGCAGCGAAATCAAAAACGCCACGGGCACCATTGCCGCCGATACGAACAGAAGCTGGAAGCCCTCGCCCGCGACGACATAGCCCACGATGAGGGGGATCGGCCCGAAGCACAGCAGGAAATAGATCGCCTCAAGCAGTTTTCTCACGATTCGCTTCACGCCTGTGCCCCCTTTCCAGCCGCATCATGGTCACGGAATTGCCCGCCGCGCGCAGCATGTCCACGCGCGCCTGAATCTGTTCGCTGTCGTAAACCGACAGTATGAGTATATCCTCGCCCTGCAGGCTGCACAGCGTTTCCAGCAGGGTCGGGAAGGTGATCTCGCGGTGAATCTCCATCCGCGCCATGGCGGTAAGCAGCAGCTCCATCTGGTCGTTGGAGCGCCGCGCGGGAATGAGGATGGTTTTGCCGGTGCCCTTCTCGCCGGTCATGCAGCCGTTGGTGGCGAAGCCGGCCTCCACGCCCGCGTCCAGCGCGCGCTTGCACAGCGTCGCCGCGATGCGCACGCCCTGCTCGATGCCCTCCTGCTCGTAGTCCATCAGGTCGCCCCACTGCTCCTCGGAAGCCTGCACGTTCAGCACCACCAGCATGCGGGGATCGGCGGTATAGTCGCGCGTCTTCACCTGCAGGGTGCCTGTGCGAGCGCTGGCGCGCCAGTGCACGTCGCGCAGCGGGTCGCCGGCGCGGTAATCGCGGATGCCCGAAACGAGAAAGGGATCGGGCATGATCCACCGCTTCACCGCCAGCTCGCCCTGCCAGCGCGTGGAGGGCGTGTCCAGCTCGTCCTCGCTGAGCAGGCGGGGATAGACATCGAGCGCGCAGGCAATGTTCATCTGCCGGTTCGTCATCCACACGGCCAGCAGGTCTCCCGCGGTGAGCGCCACCGAGCCGACCTCATAGTGGCCGCGCTTGAGGCAGGCGACGTCATGGCGGCGGGTGATCTGGCTGAACGGCCCCAGATAGAACACGGATTTATGATACTGATCGGCGCTGATCTCGCGCTCCTCGCTCTGGCCGCCGTGGCCGAAGCGCAGAAAGGGCGAGATGCGCGACTCGACGCGAACCCACGGCACGGGCAGAATCTTGCGGTTGCGGATGACCTCGACCAGCTCGACCTGCTCGCCCTCGTAGGCGCTGCGGCGGCTGAAACGGCGGTCATAGCCCACGTTTTTCAGGCCGAACAGGGCCGCCAGCACCCCCTGCGCCAGAATCACGATCCCGACGGAAACCAGGATCCAGACGATGCTCATGCCGTCACGTCCTTTCGCCGGACTCGACCGGCGCGGTGATCTGACCGAGCGCCTCCTTCACCAGTTCCTCGCTCTTCACGCTGCGCCCGTAGAGCCCGCTGAGGATGATCCTGTGGGCCAGCACCGGCACGGCCAGCTCCTTCACGTCGTCCGGCGTCACGAAATCGCGCCCGCGGATGAGCGCCAGCGCCTGGCAGGCCCGCAGCAGCGCCAGCAGGCCGCGCGGGCTTACGCCGGTGGCCACCTCCGGCAGCTCCCTCGTCTTTTCGCACAGATCGACCATATAGCGCCGCACCGGCTCGGAAACATACGCGCCGGAGAACAGCGCCTGCGCGGCGCGGATATCCTCGGCCGAGGCGCACGGCGTGAGCTCCTCCAGCGGATTGTCCTGGATGAAGCGATCCAGTATCGCCATGGCTTCCTCCGTCGAGGGATAGCCGGGCTTCAGCTTCATCAGGAAGCGGTCCAGCTGCGCCTCGGGCAGCGGGAAGGTGCCCTGCGTCTCGACGGGGTTCTGCGTCGCGATGACGAGGAAGGGCTCGGAGAGCTTCCGCGTGACGCCGTCGCTGGTCACCTGCCGCTCCTCCATGCACTCGAGCAGCGCGGACTGCGTGCGCGGCGTGGCGCGGTTGATCTCGTCCGCCAGCAGGATGTTGGTGAACACCGGGCCTGGTTTGAACTCGAAATCGCCCTTCTGCGCGTTGAAGATGGACAGACCCGTCACATCGGAGGGCAAAAGGTCGGGCGTAAACTGAATGCGCGCGAAATCGCAGGAGAGCGACTTCGCCAGCGATTTCGCCATCACGGTTTTGCCGGTGCCCGGCACGTCCTCCAGCAGCACGTGCCCGCGCGCGATCATCGCGCACAGCATCAGCTCGACCGTATCTCCTTTGCCCACGATGACCTTCTGAATCCGTTCCTTTACCTGCGCCGCCAGCGTTTGAATGTCTTTGCGTTCCATGCGAACCTCTCCTTATGTTAAATAATTATAGTATATCATGTTCAGCGAATGGCTTCCCCTTGAGGGGAAGCTGTCTGCGAAGCAGACTGATGAGGTGGCAGCGAAGCGAAAAGTGGCTTACTGCAATAGACAATTATGCGCTGTGTTAACACCTCATCCGCCCCTGCGGGGCACCTTCCCCTCAAGGGGAAGGCTTTCTGTGAATTGCAGTGATATTTCTTCTATACCGGACAAATGCTTTATGATATCCTGACATACGCCAGAAAAGTTCTGCCGTATGTCAAGATTTGTATATCTCAACACATCAACTCCATTAGCCCGAAAAAAATCATCTCTTGCTTTATCTGCCACCAGTCCCTTTTCTTCATAATGCTGGGAACCATCTAATTCTATGACGATCTTTGCTTTTGCGATATAGAAATCAGCAATATATGACCCTATAGATTTCTGTCTGTTCACCGTAATGGGCAGCGGTTTGAGGAAATCATACCAAAGATGTCGCTCCTCTTTTGTCATCTCGCGGCGAAGTCTTTGGGCATTCGGCGTCAGATTTCTATTATGCAGGTTGTTCATTGATTACCCCTTTCAAGCATTGGTTTGACGCTTACTCGAAAAAGAAGGTGATTTCTATTTCTCATCCCACCAGCTCGATGGCCTCGCTCAGCGCCTTGGCCGCCAGCGTGGCGGCAAGGTTGCCGCCGGAACCGGCCCGCTCCAGCACCACGGACACGGCGTAGGGATACCGGTCGTCCTGAAGGTAGCCCACGAACCAGGCGTTGGTATCGACGCTCTTGTCGTCGCTGACCTCCGCCGAACCGGTCTTGCCGCACACCACGTAGCCGGGTATGGCCGCGCGCGTGCCCGTTCCGTACTCCACCGCGCCGCGCATGTATTCGCCCACGATGACCGCCGTCGAAGCGCTCATGATGCGCCTGTATACGCCCGGCGTGACCCGCAGCCGCGGCAGGCCCGTGGAGCCGCCCGTCACCTGCCGGATGAGCTTCGGCTCCATCACCACGCCGCCGTTGGCCACGCCGCCGGCGATCATCGCCATGTGCAGCGGCGTCGCCAGCACGCGCCCCTGCCCCACGCCCGACCAGGCCAGCTCGCTCACCGAGCCGATGTCGTCCGGAAAGCTGGAAGCGTACAGCATCACATCTGAAAAGGTGACGTCGTCGTTGAAGCCGAACGCCTCCGCCGTGCGCAGCAGCGCGTTCTGGCCCAGCTCGTAGCTGAGGGTAGCGAAGGCCACGTTGCAGCTCTGCGTGAACGCGCCTTTCAGATCGAGCTGGCCGTGCGCCTTGGTGCCGGACAGGCAGGTCACGACGCCGTTCCCGAATTCATGCGAGCCCGAGCAGGTGAAGACATGATTCAGCGCGCCGGGCAGGTTTTCCAGCGCGGAAGCCAGCGTCACGATCTTGAACGTGGAGCCCGGCGTGTACTGGCCCTGCAGGCAGCGGTTGAAATACGCCGTATCCGCCACCGGCGCGCCTATGTCGGCCGGATCGTACTCCGGCATGGACACCATCGCCAGGATCTCGCCCGTTTTGTAATTGATGACCACCACCGCGCCCTCGCAGCCCGCGGGGAAATTCTGCGCCACGACGCTGCTCAGCCTGGCGTCGATGGTGAGCTGAATGTCGTCGCCGCGGGTGGTCTCGCCGTTCAGCCACTGCCAGGTGCGGTCGATGATCGAGCCGGACATGCCCACCAGCGTGCTGGCGAAGAAGGTCTGCACGCCCGTGCCGGACATGCTCATGGTGTCGCCCACCGTCTGCGATACCGACAGGCGGATGCTGTTGTCGCCCGAATAGCGCCTCACGCCGTCCGCGTCCGTCCAGGCCAGCGCGTAGCCGTCGCGGTCGGTGATCGAGCCCATCACGACGCTGTTCCTGGCGCTGGTCAGCCGGGTGTTGCGGCTGCTCATGGCCCAGCGCGAGCCCTGCGTCCACGTGGTGTAGCCGAACCAGCCGCCCACGAACACGAAAAGGCACAGTATCAGCGCGCCGATCAGGCGCATGTTTCCCCTCAGGCCCTTCATGCGTCCTCAGCCTCCTGCCACTCCGCGCGCCTCACGTCGTCCTCGTCGCGGTCGGCGTTCAGAGAGGATATGCCCAGCAGCATGCCGACGCCCGTGAGGCAGCTCACCATCGAGGAGCCGCCCATCGCGACAAACGGCAGCGTGACGCCGGTGAGCGGGATCAGCCGGATGTTGCCGCCCACGATGAGCAGCGTCTGCAGCCCTATGAGCGCCACGATGCCGAAGGCGAGCAGCGCGTGGAATCCGTCGCGGCAGCTCATGGCGACGGACACGCCGCGCATGATGATGAGCACATACACCGCCAGCAGGCAGAGCGCGAAGATCATGCCGAACTGCTCGCAGATGGCCGCGAACACGAAATCGGAATGGTACAGCGGAACCATGCGGGGCATACCCAACCCCAGTCCCATGCCGATCAGCCCGCCGCTGCCTATGGCGATGAGCGACTGGATCACCTGATAGCCCCCGCCGGAGGAATCGGCCCAGGGGTTGCGCCAGTTGACGATGCGTTTTTTCACATACGGCAGCGCGTAGTACGCGCCCACGGCCCCCGCCGCGCCCACGCCCAGCCCGGCCAGCGAAAGCCAGCCGTTGCTGGTGGCCAGGAAATACAGGATCACCGTGACGAGGAAATACAGAAGCAGCGCGCCGAGGTCGCGCTCCAGCAGCAGCACCGCGCACAGCGCCGCGCCGAACGCGATGGACAGGATCTTCATCGCCCGGCTCTGCCGCTCGGACAGGCAGGCCGCCAGCACCACCAGGTGCGATATCTTCACGAACTCGGAAGGCTGGCCGCCGATCACGTTCGGAACGACCTCGATCCAGTTCTTCGCGCCGTTTTTTGTCTCGCCGATGATCAGCGGCAGCGCGATAAAGCCCAGCGACAGCGCCATGAACACGATCTTCCAGCGCCCCCATTTTTTGAAATGCCGGATGAACACGATGCCAGCCAGCATGCCGACGAGCCCCACGCCAATATAGACCGCCTGCGTAAGCGGCGTGATGGAGGCGCGGGAGATGGCCGTGAGCGTGACCACGCTCACCGAGCACAGGAACAGCACCAGCGCCATGATCACGCGGTCGATCCGCCAGATCATCGGCAGCAGCTTCATACACAGCAGTGTCGCCGCGGGCATGGCGCCCGCCAGCAGCAGCGACTGCACGTCTATGGGCTCCGTGCGCAGCGTCAGAAGCAGCATCGCCGAGACCTGGAACAGCAATATGGCATACAGAAGGAGCGAGGTGTCCGCGCGCTTCAGCGCCAGACGCATCGTGCCGATCGCAGCGGTTTTCTTTGCCATTGATTACTCCCACACATCTTCAAATTCGTCGTCTGAAACGTCCTCGGGCAGAACCTGCGCGGCCTTGCGCCGCGGCTTCACGGGGGCCTTGCGCGCGGCGTCCTCCGCGTCGAAGAACACCATCGTGAGCTTCATCCTGCCGACGCGCAGCGTGTCGCCGTCGCGCAGCACCCATGTGCCGTCGGCCAGCCTGCGCGCCCCGAACGGCGCGCCGTTCACCGCGTGCAGCACCATTTCGCCCGGGCGGTAGGTCATGAATATGTGTTTCTTCTGAATGTCCCGGCCGCGCAGCCGGATGTCCGCCCGCCTGCCCGAGCCCAGCATGGCCTCCGCGGGCACCAGCCAGGTCTGCGGCTTTTTGCGCCGCCGCCGCGTGCCGTCGTCCGTGAGCACCAGCTCGCCCACGCAGCCCGCGCCGCCCGCCCAATCGCGCAGCGTCCGCGCCTTGCGGTTGTCCTGCACGCAAGCGCGCCAGCCGCGCAGCACGATCAGAACCGCCAGTCCCGCGAACCAGTACCGGCCGATGAGCGCCAGCAGCTCGTAGGTATTCCCGCTCATGGCCGTCCCTCCCCATGAATACAATATCCCATAATAAAAAGCATATCATACCCATATGGCGTTTTGGTTAAAATACAAATTCAAAATGGTAAAAGGGAGATTATATCTAAATCCTGCTATATGAGGGATTGTGTCTGCCAGCCTTTGCATTTTCGGATATGAATAAAATGTGTGTGTTTGACTTACGCGGAATAAAAAACCCCGCATCGGCAAATCGCCGGCGGGGAAGGCAGAACAGCCATTCATCGCTCGCTTATTTCAGCGAGCTTTCTTTTGGCTTCGCCGAACAGCGCGGGCGTTACGTGGGGATAGGTCAGGTTGTCCGGCAGATCGTCGAACGCCCCGACCCTGCTCATTTCATTGTTTGGAA
>JAFZRB010000229.1 GCA_017620115.1 Clostridia bacterium
AGTGGTTGGTGTACGCCAGGGGGATGGAGTCGATGCCCTGATACATCTGAACGTATTCGTGCGCGTAAGTGCCGATGGGCGTCAGGTTATGCTTCCTGGCCAGATACACATTGGACGTGCCCACGCAGTTGTCCGTTTCGGCGGCCAGGCGGCGCACCACCACGTCCTCCCATTCCCGGCTGAGACGGCGGCGGCAGCCGAACTCGGCGAAGCGGAAAGCGTACTTCCCGCTCTGGAACCCGCGAATCTTCCGATCCAGCCGCTCCTGTGCGGAGGCGAGAAGGGTATCGTAATCATAGTGCATGCGGAAGTACACTTCGTTCACGATCTCCAGCAGGTATATCTCAAACTGCATGGCGGAAAACAGAGGGCCCCGCACCACGATGCTCAGCTCGCCATCTTCCGACAGTGAGGTCTCCACGTAATCCCGGATGGGATGCCACAGCCGCAGGAATTCCACATAATCGTTCTTGATGAAGCGGATGGAACGGAGATAGTCCAGTTCCTCCCGGGAGAAAGTCAGCATGCACAGATGATCGATCTGGGCGTTGATTTCCTCAAACATTTCCCTGGTGAATGTCACGCCTTCGTTGCGGCAGCGGAAGTAGTATTCGCCGCTCAGATCGGTGTGCTTGTGGAAGATCACCTGATCCATATTGAATTTATACAGATCGGTATCCAGCAGAGAAACGACGATGGGCTCGAACTTCATGATTGATCCCTCCTGTTGTTGTGTTTCCCCTTCGGCGATTGCCGCTTTGCCGCCGCTTTTACAGGAGCGGCAGGATCTCCCGGGGCACCAGTCCGCCCAGCTCCTCTTCGATTTCACGCAGCCGGGCAACGCGCCGGCGCACGGCCGTGGAGGATACGTTCCATGTCTCCTCCGGCGTTTCCAGAATTGCGATATATTGGGAAAGCGAAGCGAGAAACGGGTTTTCCCGGATCATCCGCCCGCAGGCGTCCCCGCCCCGCGTGAGGCACACGATGCCGAATTCCCGGGCGATTTCCGGCACGTGCAGCCAGCCGCGCTCCAATTCCGGCAGTTTATCCGAGCCCAGGAGCAGCGACGCCTGATATCCCTCGTCCCGGAGATGACACAGCGTGTCGTATGTGCGGGGCTGCCCGGACTGCAGCATTTCCCAATCCGTCACCCGCATCCAGGGGCGGCTTTCCGCCGCCGCCCGGAGCATGGAGAGCCGCCTGCCGTCGTCATAAGCGAAATCCTTGCCCTGATCGTCCCGGATATACGCGGCCTGGGAAGGGACGAACACCACCGCTTCCCGGCCCGTGCGCTTCAGCGCCATCTCCGCCAGGCCCAGATGCGCCACGGTGGGCGGGTTGAACGCCCCGAAAAACGCCAGCGCGCGTTCCATCTCAGGTTCCTTCCCCGCCGAAGGGAGAGAGCACGCGGGGCATATGGCGCTTATGCATGTTGGCGCGCTCTTTCCGGCGGATGATCTCGTCCGCGTCCCCGTTTCCGCTCCCGCCCAGGCGGATGTAGCGGTGGATCTCCTGATAGGTAACGCCCAGGTTTTCCTCGTCGCTGCGGCCCGTCAGGCCGTCGGACGGGGTCTTCTGCACCAGGTCGCGGGGCAGTTCGTCCATCGTCAGCCCAACCTCGACCACCTCCACGCTGGTCAGCGCGCCCAGCACCGAAAAGTCGCAGGAGGTATCCCCATCCTTGGTGCAGTAGCCCACGGTGATCTCGCTCAGGTTCCCCGTGCCCGCAAGGCGCGCGCCCAGAGCCTGCGCGATGTAACGCAGGGTGGTCATGCGCAGGCGCGGCCCCACGTTGATGTCGCTGACGCGGCTGACGGGGATGGTGAATTCCCCTTCGTTCGCCGCCGCGCCCTTCTGGTCGGTGGCCGCTTTCAGGGCCTCGTGCATGGGGCCGATGTTGATGACGCGCTTCTGAATGCCCAGTGTGTCGCACACCCGCCGGCTGTCGTCCAGATCCTTCTGTGCGCCGTCCGGCAGCATAACGCCGAACACGTTTTCTTTTCCCAGGGCGCGCGCGCACAGCGCCGCTGTGACGGTCGAATCCTTGCCGCCAGAGATGCCGATGACAACCCGCTCGAAGCCCTGCTCCCGCGCCAGGCGCCGGATGGCCTCAACAAGCCCGTCGCGGGCCTCTGCTGCGTCAAAAGAATATGCGCTCATTCCGTTTCCTCCTTCATTCAGTGAAATGCGGCGCGATGGATCCCGCGCGGATAAAATCAATGTGAAATGCGTTGTGAATTCCTCGCCCAGATCGATGTGAAATCGCTCCTCCGCGTCATGACGGCA
The DNA here is from genome assembly GCA_017620115.1 of Clostridia bacterium. Classification (GTDB taxonomy): domain Bacteria; phylum Bacillota; class Clostridia; order Christensenellales; family Aristaeellaceae; genus Firm-10. The sequence continues at coordinate 2,287 of JAFZRB010000229.1, forward strand.
CCAGGGCAGAACGTAGGTATGGAACAGTATGCGGCGGTAGCGGTTCTCCGGATTCAGCGCCTGCGCCAAAGCCTCTTCCGTCACGGAAAAATAGTTTTCCGCGCATTCCCTGGCCCAGTTTTCCGTGTATTTGTATTTGAGCAGGAGATGCGCCATATTCCGCCTCAGGCGAATGGAGCCCCAGCAGGCCTCGAAATCCCGGATCTGCTGCCGGGGAAGGACGCTCCGCACCCGCTCCTCCGCCTCCGCCGGAACCAGAGCCAGCGGGTTTTTGCTCAGATACATCATATCCCGCACCACCAGGTATCGCGGATCGACGGCACGCAGGAAACCGGCGAGAGCCGTCAGATCGAAACCATAGTGGAACACCTCATGGAACACGGAGGAGAAATTCACGGCGACGCTTTCGCCCGGGATGCCGAGCGCCTGAATCTGCGCGAGCGCTTCTTCCATGTCCGTAAAAAACCAGGCGTTACCCGTGTGATGCTTCCGGGCGGCTTCGATCATGGAAGCGTCGATGTCGAAGCCGATGAAGAGCATGGCCGGAAACAATTCTCCCAGAAAGCGGATCAGGGAGCCGTCGGCGCAGCCGTAGTCGATGATCAGCCGGGTTCCCGGAATCTTGTCCATGAAAAACGCCTTGTCCCACATGGAGCGGCGCATGCGGTCATTGTAGACGCTGTAGTTCTCAATATCCGGCATGGATGGGTTCCTTTCTGTCAGTCCGCGATCAGGTCGATCTGGCAGCTCTGCATAACGTCCAGGGCGGCCTGGTGCTTCTGCGGCGTCACGCCGGCGCAGCAGCGGGCGTTCACGGCGATCCGCGCCTCCGGGAAACGAGCCTTCAGCAGCAGGGCGTTTGAGATCACGCAGATATCGGTGCACAGGCCCAGCAGTTCGATGGCCAGCCGGTCGCCCGGTTGCGTTTCCCTTTCGATGATCCCGGGCAACTCGACGCTGCCGAAGGTGGGCTTTTCCACCAATACAGCCGCGTCGCCCAGGGCTTCACGGATCTTCGGATTGAGCCGCCAGCCTTCGGTGCCCCGGATGCAGTGGCGCACGGGAAGCTTCTTCCCTTCGGGCGTGTCCAGATAGTTTTCTTCATGGGTGTCCATGGTGGCTATCACGCGGCAGCCGGCCGTCCGGCAGGCCCTGATCCTGGCCGCGGCGGCATCCACGATCAGGGCGGCCTCCCCCGTGCCCAGAGAACCGTCGATAAAATCCTTCTGCATATCCACCACGACCAGGAATTTCTTTTCACTCATTGCCCATGCCTCCTTTACAGATTGAAACGGTACAGCGCGGCGGGCCGTCCCCGGCCTCGTCTCCCCGCCTGATCCGTCTGCGTCAGACGTCCCGTCTTTTCATACCGGCTCATGATGGCGCGGCGGAAATTGCTGCTGTCCAGCGGTTCGCCCAGCACGGCTTCAAACACCGTCTGCAGCTCTCCCAGCGAGAACGCCCGCGGGTCATTCAGAAAGCGGAAGCCGATATCGGTGTAGTCGATCTTGCCCCGCAGCCGAAGGATGCCCGTCTCGATGATCCGGCCGTGGTCAAAGGCCAGATCCCCCGGAATCAGCGCACCGCCCCAGTCGTCCGTCAGGCTCAGGCCGTTCCCGTCCATGGCGATTTGGCAGCAGCGGAAGCGCGCGTCCTTTTCCGCCATCAGCTCCTTCAGGCGCTCCCAGGGAACGACCACCAGGTAGGCTACGGAAATCACCCGTCCCCGCGGATCCCGGTTTACGTCGGTGAAGGTGAACAGCTGTTCCAGGAAAGCGCGCTGGATGGGAAGCATTTCAGCGAGCAGCCGCTTCGCCGCCGTTTCAGCCGATTCATCCAGCCCGATGAAGGTGCCCGGAAGCGCCCACCGCCCCGCGTAGGGCGGATCCACCCGCCGGGACAGGAGCAGGCACAGCCGCCCGTCCCGAACCGTCAGGATCAGGATGTCCGTCGCCACATATAGCCGGTCTTCCTCCAATGCCCCGTGCATGGGCGCCGCCTCCTTATTGGTCTCTTTGACCATAATTATCATAGCGCATTTTCATCAGTCTGTCAACCCTCTTTTTGTCTTTCTGACAAAAAATATTTTCAGGATCCCGCAAGCGGTATCCCGCCTGCGCCGCTTCACCTAACAAACACATGAATCTCCGCGTAATCGACGGTGACATCCTTCTCTCCCGCAATCATCTCGACGACCAGGAAGGGCGGCAGCCCGCCATCGTTTTCGACCGCGTATACCCGCGCCGGATTCCGCGTATAAGCCGGAACCACGGCCTCGCTCCTGACATAGGGGCAGGGCTCGCTGTTCACGTACACAGCGGGGGCGTCCGCCTCGTCCCCGCTCATGCCCAGGCGCACCTCCACCGTCGCGTTTTCCG
>JAFZRB010000230.1 GCA_017620115.1 Clostridia bacterium
GGCGACAGCGCCTACGCGGCGTTCGTGCTGGACGCGCCCGCCATGACGCGCGACCGCTTCGGCTGGGCGCGCGGGCATGTGTTCGACATCCGCTGCGAGTGGTGATCCGGGCGATGCGCGCCGCAGCCGGCAAAGTATAGAGCGCTTGGACTTTCGTATTCGCTTCCACATACAGGGATAGAAGCTTTCCAGGATCAAGAGAAGAGAGAGGGATCTGCCATGAAGTATGATTTTACGTCCATCATTGACCGCGTGGGCCGCGACGCCTCGGCCATCGACAGCGTGGGCGCCAAGGGCTGGGGCGCCGAGCCAGAAGCGCCGAAGGAAGGCTTCGACTTCATCCCCATGTGGGTCGCGGACATGAATTTCGCCACGAGCCCCAGCGTGACCAAGGCTATCATCGAGCGGGCGCAGCACCCCCTGTTCGGTTACTATACGACTCGTAAGGAGTATTACGACGCCATCATCCGCTGGCAGACGACCCGCCATAACGTCACTGGCCTGACCGCCGAGGCGATCGGCTACGAGAACGGCGTGCACGGCGGCGTGACCAGCGCGATCCAGATCATGACCGAGCCGGGCGACAGCGTGCTGGTTCACACCCCGCTCTACATCGGCTTCAGGGCGGACGTTGACATGCAGGGCCGCAAGTCCGTCTTCACCCCCCTCACGAAGGATGAGGACGGAATCTACCGCATGGATTTTGACGACATGGACCGCAAAATCCGCGAGAATCACATCCATACGGCGATCTTCTGCTCTCCGCACAATCCGACGGGGCGCGTGTGGGAGAAATGGGAGCTCGAGAAAGCCATGCAGGTCTATCAGGACAATCAGTGCTACGTCATCAGCGACGAAATCTGGTCTGATATCGTGTACGCCGGGCACGAGCATATCCCCACCCAGATGGTCAGCGAATGGGCCCGCGAGCATACCGCGGCGTACTACGCGCCGAGCAAGACCTTCAACCTGGCCGGCCTCGTCGGCAGCTATCACATCATCTACAACCAGTATCTCAGGGACCGGATCGTCGCGCATTCGATGCGCACGCACTACAATTCCCAGAATGTGCTGTCCATGCACGCGCTGATCGGGGCGTACAACGAGACCGGCGAGGAATGGGTGGACGAACTGCTTCAGGTCTTGCGCGACAATACGGGCTACGCGGCCGACTTCATCACGGAGAACTTCCCGGACATCGCCGTGACGAAGCCGCAGGGCACCTACATGCTCTTCCTCGACCTGACCGCGTACTGCGAGAAGCATCATAAAACCCTCGACGAGATGATCAGAACGGGCTGGTCCTACGGCGTCGGCTGGCAGGACGGGCGCGGCTTCGGCGGCCCCTGCCACATCCGCATGAACGTGGCCCTGCCGCGCGTCCGCGTCGAGGAGGCCATGCGTCGCCTGAAGGAGTATGTGTTTACCGACTGACCGGAATCTGTTACGCGGTTGCGGAGTAAATACGAAAACGGGGCGCAGTATCATGAAGGACATGCGCCAGCCGTGGTTCAAGGACGCGATATGCGGCCTTTTCGTGCATTGGGGCATGCGCTACATCGTGCTGACGAGCCAGCATGTTTCAGGCTTTCGCCGGCCTCCATGCTGGCGAAAGCCTTTTCTGTCATCCTGATCAATTGCTTGAGAGTTTTCCGGTTCCGGATTACCGGGAAATGATTGGTCTGATCGCTGTCGCCGCTCGGAGCCTGCCTGCCCGCTCCTCCGCATCCTGCGGCAGATGGGCGAATATATCCTGAAGCTCTCGAATGATCAAAATATGAGCTGAATATATCGCATCACGCCTCGTTACCAACGCCGGATCGTTTCATTCCGGAAAACAGGTCATAATAGAGCCAGAGGACAGAATAGCGGTTCTTCAGGTCTTTACCATAATACATTGCGTCATGGATCTTCTGAGAGCCGTACATCTCCACAAAATCGTCGAGCCGGTAACCTGCACGCGTGAGCATCGTTCTGCATTCGTCGGCGGAAGGGCACTCGTCGAGGAGCTTTTGTATCTGAGGCCATTTTTCCCTGTAAACAGGCGACAGATCCCGCTCATATGAGCCGGATGACGTCTGAAGATCGATGATTTCATCCGCGATGCGGCCATAGATCCTTCGTAAGTTGGCCAGCCGTGTTTCCGCCAGTTCCCGGTGAAACGCCGGCGTGGCCATGGTATTGATCCGCTCGCGGATGTCAGCGGTTACAACGGTGGAATAAGCGACATCCGTTCCATGAGAAAAATAAGGCTCGTCGCGCAGCAGGCCGACAATTTCAAAAAAGTGAGAAAGATGATGCTCGCTGCCGGAACCCGGCCGCGTCGAGCCAAGAAGACTCAGCGTGATGCCGATGAGGATCAGCGCCTTCGTCAGATATCCTATGGCTTCGCCGTCGCGTGCGACAATGCGCTCCGCCAGGTCCCGGGTATGATTCGTCGCTTCCATCACCAGATCATATATTTCCTGACAGAAGTATTCGCCCGTCACCAGATGACTGAGTTTCCAGTCATTCAAAGAACTGTATTTTCCGATGATATCTCCATACCCGGCGCGGATCATGTCCATCGGCGCATTCTTTACAACATCCGTATCCGCGAGGATGAAACGGGGTGGGTGTGTGGTGTAGGTGACTTTCATACCGCTGACAATCATCGCCGCGCCTGATGAGGCATAACCATCCATCGACGGCGCTGTCGCAACGATGCCGTATGCAATACCCCGTTTCCAGGAAACGTATTTGCAGATGTCATTGATAACGCCCGAGCCGATGCCGATGATGAGATCCGTTTCCCTGCCCAACGCGCTTTCCAGTTCTTCCACCGCCCGTTCGTCCGGAACGAGTCGACCGCGACGCTGAAAGATCAACCGGCCTTGTACGCGGCCGTGCATGAATGCGGTCGCTCTGTCGCCACAGACTGCCCAGGTGTTATCGTCTGCGACCATAAAAATCGCCTGATAATTCACCGTGAGCGATGGGAGACGTTCCAGCGCGCCCTGGCACACGACAGCTTCTTCAATCGGGCAGAAGTGCGTATGTCCGCATGAACATGTGATCACACGATTGCAAAGAGCGGAGATATTCATTTCCATAATAAGCCCTCCCCCAATTCAATGGAAAAGCGGAAGATCGGATGCCTTCTTTCTTTTCGTCGAAAAGCCTGGTGAAAGCGGATTCCTTCCATTGAACCATTTTTCGATACATGTTCCCCGATGAATAGTATAACACCTCTCCATCCTGCAATCAAGGCCGAAACAGGCGTTCGCGCACTGTCGCCCACAGTTGTCCCTGCCATGGCCGGAAATGAAATCCGCCCAATATTATCTTGATTCCGCCGTCAGGATTATGAAAAATCATTGCAGGAGGATTGGCTTCATGCTATAATTGTTTAGGAAATGGGACGTATTCCCATAGAGAATATCGTTTGGAAAGGAGGCCCCGCGTCATGTCGCAATGGCTGGTCACAGACCTGTCCGCTGTTCTCCCCGCCGTCATCCTGACAGTGATGCTGGCGCTTTTCGTGCTGACTGACGCTTACATTGGCAAGAATCACCGAAGGGTGCTGCTGATGGGAAGGATATGACGCCGACAGCAGCGTACTTGGTCGCAACGTGACCTCTCTGGCCATGTTCGCCGGGCAGGATTACCGCCTTGTCTATCCCGTGGACGGCGATGGAACAGGTGATACACAGTATGAAGGCAGCGGGAGGATGACCTTGTATCGGGCCGTCCAGATGGATATCGTGCCATTGCCGGAAGGCGTCTATTATATTGAGTATATCGTGCTGGATCAATTCAGCCGCCCCATTACGCTGGAGAGAATCGAAATGATCTGGGATGGGCAGAAAGCGGTCTTTTCTGGCATAGAGGAATGGGAAGGCAGCGAAACCCTGCAATGGTTAGGATGGCCGGATGATCGGGAATAAGGAAGGGAATCATGCTAACCTGCTGTTTTATATAACGAACGTACATTCTGCTCGGAAGGTGTCATTGATGTTTGCGCCTATGACTGTGGATATCATCACGCTCGCCCTGCTGTTCTCGCCGCTGCTCCTGCTGCTCGGCCTGGGGTTTATCGCGGCCATCGACCCGTATATCCGGCGCGGGCAGCGGCGCGTCATGCTCGTCAACGTGGCGCTGTCCCTCACGCTGATCGCGCAGAATCTTTTGGAGAACAGTTTTTTTGTCAACCGGTCAAACCTGGCTTTTAAAAATGTCCTGAGCGCTTACGGTTATTCTGTGCGGCCCGTTATCCTGATTCTGTTCCTCTGTATCATTCAGCCAGACAGCAGGAAGCGGCTCCAATGGGGATTGGCGGGAATCAACGCAGCGCTGTACTTCAGCTCACCATTTACCAGGCTTTGTTTTGAAATCAGGGAAGGGGACTACGTTTTGCTTCGCGGGCCGTTATGGTTTGCGTGCTTCGCTGTCAGCGCGATTCTGCTTGCCGAACTGCTGGCGCGAACCATCCTTCTCTATCGCGAGACCGGAAGGTGGGAGCGTTTGATTCCCTTTGCCGTGGTGCTCATCATCATCGTATCGGTCGTTCTGGATATCAATGTGGGCCTGGAGCCGCAGCCGATCTCCTTCCTGACCATCGCCATTGCCGTGGGCAGCGTGTTCTACTACATCTGGCTGCACCTGCAATTCGTGCGCGAGCACGAGCACGATCTGATGGCGGCGCAGCGCATCCGGATCATGATGACGCAGATCCAGCCCCACTTCCTGTTCAACGCGCTCAATACCATCCGAGCCCTGTACGCCAAGGATTCGCCATTGGCGGACAAAACGCTGGAGGATTTCAGCACCTACCTGCGGCAGAACCTGGAATCCCTGAGCCAGGCCGACCTGATCCCAATCGACAAGGAGCTGGAGCATACCAAGCTGTACGCGGAGATCGAAGTCCTGCGGTTTCCCAAC
>JAFZRB010000032.1 GCA_017620115.1 Clostridia bacterium
GCCGCCGAGGGACGGCGCGGTCATGCCGCCCGCGGCCACGATCATGCGGCGCGCGCGGACGGCGCGTCCGTCCTTCGCGCGCGCGAGCCAGCCGCCTCCCGCGGGGGAGAGCGAGATGATCTCGCAGTCGCAGATCTCCTCGACGCCGCGCTCCGCCAAGGAGAGGCGCAGCGCGTCCAGCACGGACGAGGCCTGCCCGCTCATGGGGTAAACCCGACCGCTGTCTTCGACGAGCGGATAGACGCCGTATTCCTGAAAGCGTTCCAGCACGGCCTCCGGCGGGAAGCGGCGCATGGCGCTTGCCATGAACGCCACGTCGCCGTGGTAATCGGCGGGGGAGGCGTTCATGTTGGTGAGGTTGCAGCGGCCGTTGCCGGTGGCCATGAGCTTCTTGCCCACGCGCGGCAGCTTTTCCAGCACGCCCACGCGCAGCGCGGGATTTTCGCGCTTCGCTTCAAGCGAAGCCATCAGTCCGGACGCGCCGCCGCCGATCACGGCGATATCGAAGGAAAGATCGTTCATATGACAGACTCCGTGCGGTCAGAGTATGAATTTGAAGATACACTTGTGCGTCTCGCCGTCCTCGACGCGCATGTCGTTGTCCTCGGGCAGCTCGGCGATTTCGAGAAGCTCTCCGCCCAGCCGCTCGCAGGTTCTGCGCGAAGGCAGATTGTCCGGGTTGCAGGTGATGATGAGATACGGCATATCGTGCTTTTTCGCCAGCTCGAACAGCAGCCGGCAGGCTTTCTCGGCGTAGTGGCGGCCGCGATACGGCTCCTCCACGCGGTAGCCGATGTGCCCGCCGTAGTACAGCTTTTCGTTGTAGCCCAGCCGCAGGTCGCATTTGCCCATCACGTCGCCCTGGTTGTTGCAGATGTTGAAGTAATACGCGGGCACCCAGCCCCTCGCGGGGTCGCCCCGGCTGGTGTGGTCGAGAACCAGCCTTATTTCCCTGTCTTTCAGGAAATCCGTGCACAGAAAATCCATGCTCATTCCCCGCTTTCCGAACAGTCGTACACCGCCAGTTTGTGCAGCGCGCGGGAGCACGCGGTGTAGAGGCGGCGGCCCTCGTCCGGCGTGCGCTCGACGTTCATCGGCCACACCACGGCCACGGCGTCGAATTCCAGCCCCTTCACGAGGTTCAGGCAGCCAACGGTGACGCCGGCGTCCTCCAGCTCGTTCACGTCGCCGGTGAGCAGGAAGGAGCCTTCGAGCAGGCCGGCGAGGCGTTCCGCTTCCCGCTGGGTGCGCGTGACCACCGCGGCGCGGGCCACGCCGCCCTTCAGCCATCCGTCCAGCCTCGCGCGCAGGCGTCCGACGTCGAAGGATTCCTCGACGGGCGCTTCGCCGCTGCGGCCCACGCACTGCGGAACGGCGGCGTTCTCCGGCAGGAAGGCGGCGCAGTACGCGGCGATTTCCTGCGTGGAGCGGTAGCCGCGCGTGAGCGTGAGGTGCGGGGCGTCGGGCTGTCCCAGCAGCGCGCCCCAGTTTTCGGGACGGCATTCGGGCAGACCGGGCAGCGTGCGCTGGTTGGGGTCGCCCAGCAGCGTCATGCCGGCCTTGGGGAAATACAGCGCCATGAGCCGAAGGGCGACGTCCGGGTAATCCTGCGCCTCGTCCACCAGCAGCGTGAGGATATCGGCGTCGGGCTTCGCGCAGCCCAGCTTCAGCGCCAGATAGGCGATGCCCGGCGCGTCCTCGGCCCAGATGAGCCCGGCCTTCGCGTTCTCCGCGGCGGCCTCGCGCAGCGCTTTCGGCGCGGTTTTGAGCGCTTCGGCGTACAGCTCCGGCAGGCTGATGGTCAGCATCTGTTTGAGCTGCGCCCGCACGGGGTGCAGCCGCTGCGCCACGGCCATGCGCGTGGCGAATTCGAGATCCTTGTTCTTGTAGGAATCGACGAGCTGCTTTTCATACGCGCCGTAGAGCGTCTTTTCAATACCCTCCAGCCGCAGCTCCAGCCGCACGCGGATGCGGTTCACGCGCTGCGCGGGCGAAAGAATACTTGATTCGGTCTGATACATGTGTGACAATTCGCCGCGCGAGACGATCAGCTTCTGCCCCAGATACACGTCGGAGAACGAGGGCCCCTTTTCGCGGAAGCGGTCGGCGGCGGCGTCCAGCAGGGCGATGAGTTTCGATCCGGCCTTCCAGGTCACGCTCTCGCGGCGCAGCGCGCCGGTCTCGCTGAGCAGCGCTTCATACTGCTTCACGGCGGGTTCTACCTTGCGGCCGATGATGGTTTCCTCGATTTTCGCGAGCGTGGCCGCCTGCGTGTTCTCCTCGCCCAGATCGGGCAGCACGCCGGAGACGTATTCGATGAAGGCGTTGGTGGGGGAGAGCACGCAGATATGCTTCGCGTCCAGCTGGTCGCGGTGGCGGTAGAGCAGGTAGGCAGCGCGGTGCATGGCCACGCTGGTTTTGCCGGAGCCCGCGCCGCCGGTCACGGAGAGCACCTTTGAACGCTCGCAGCGGATGGCCTGGTTCTGCTCGGACTGGATGGTGGAGACGATCTGGCGCATGTGCGTGCTGGTCGCGCCGGAAAGGATCTCGAGGAGCATCGAATCGTCGATGCTGTAGTCGGTGTTCACGAAATAGCGGAGCCGCCCGTTCTCCATGGCGTACTGCCGCTTGAGCGTGAGCGTGCCGCGGATGAGGCCGGACGGGCTCTCGAACGAGGCGGGGCCGGGCGTGGCGTCGTAATACAGGCCGCAGATGGGCGCGCGCCAGTCGTGCACGAGCAGGCGCTCGCTGGCGGCCGGATCGCGCAGGCTGTACAGCCCGATGACCACCTTTTCGGTTTCGCTTTCGCCCTCCTCGGCGAAGTCGATGCGCGCGAAGAAGGGCTCGGACACCATCTTTTCGTATTGGCGGGCGCGGTTCTCGGCGAAGGCGCGCTGCGCGGCGAAGCGGCTCACTTCGATGTCGAGCTGTTCCAGCTCGCGCGGGGAAAGCGCGGTGGGTTTCATGCGCAGCTCGTCCCAGGCGTCGGCCAGGATCATGCGGATGGTATCGCTTTTGAATTCGGCGTGGTCTCGCGTGCTCTCGATGACGGCGCACAGAATCTGCTGCACGCGGGCGGTGTATTCCCGCTCCCGCGCGAGTTCAGCTTCATAATCCATTCTCGACCCCTCCCCGATGCGGCATATTTATGATATTATACAACATTTTCGGGGATTTCGCAAACAAAAAAGAAAAAGAAAAGATGGCAAAACGAGGGCATTGCAGCGCGCGCGCTCATACGATCGCTATGGGATCGGTGAAATCGCGCCCGGCGGCGCGGAAGGCGGGGTTCTCCATGGCCAGCGCCTGCAGATCGGCCGCGGCCCGGTCAAAGCGGAAGAGGGGGTTGTCGCGCAGCCGAACGACGTCGGTCACGAGCGGCAGGTCGGCAATTTCCTTCAGGCGTCTCAATAGGGGCAGCGCGTCCCGGCGAAAACCCAGAACGCGCGCGTATTCCGGCGCGGGGTGGGCGAGAACGTCTTCGTGCGTGAGGTTCAGGAGCGCGCAGGCGCAGAACCGGCTGAGCCGCGCGTAGGTATAGCGCTTGCTCTTGACGCGCGCGAGCAGGTCTTCACGGGAAACAGCGGCTTCCGAGTGCTTGAGGAACAGGGATTCGATGCCCTCCGAAACGTCGCACAGCGCGGCCAGCTCGCCGGGCGCGGCGGCGCGCAGGCGGTAGAGCAGCAGGCTGTCCAGCCGCTCCATACGGGCGAAGCGTCCTTCGCGGAGGCATTCGGACAGCAGGCGGAAGGCTGAATCAGGCATGGCCTGGCGGACGGCCGCCGCGCCGCCGGTTTCGACGGCCGAGCGGATGGTCGAAGCACTGGCGAGAGGGCCGAGCGTCGCGTCATGGTAATCGCCCAGGCGCTTCACGACGTGGATGGCGACGGGCCGGTTCAGCCGCGCGGCGGCGCGCATGTATTCCAGCGCCAGCACGGTGTTGGGCTGGTTCAGGAAGCCCTCGGGCAGGCCGCCGAGCTTTTCGAGCGCCTCGCCGCGGGCGCGCGCGTGCGATTTGCCCTCGACGAGGCCGCGCCGCGTTTCCGCCGAAAGCGCCGCGCTTTCCTCGTCCAGCGCATGCGCGAGGGAGGCCAGCAGCGCCGCGTCGTCGGTCTCGCAGCCGAAGGAGAGCGCGTCGACGCCCAGACCGGCCAGCGTGAGCACGCCGCCGCGCGCGAAGGCGTCGGCCGGACGCACGGCGAACAGCGCGGGCAGCTCGACCACGAGATCGGCGCCGCCCTCCAGCGCCATACGGGCGCGCGGCCGCTTGTCCAGCAGCATGACCTCACCGCGCTGCGACACCCCGCCGCCCATGCAGACGATCACGTAATCGCACCCGGACAGCGCCCGCGCCTTTTCCAGCTGCCGGGCGTGCCCGTTATGGAATGGATTGTATTCGGCCACCACGCCGCAGATCTTCACGCGCCCACCTCCCGGTGGCTCCATTATAGCCGTGCGCGTTTCCGCCGTCAACAAAATTATTCCCCCGTTCCCCATTCCCAATTCCCCGCTGAAATGGTATAATAGACGCAGAACCAGAGGGAGAGAGGACAGAAACGTGGCAAAGCTATACTTCCGATACGGGGCCATGGGCTCCAGCAAAACGGCCAACGCCATCATGGTGCGATACAATTACTGGGAGCGCGGCCAGAACGCGCTGATGCTGAAACCCCGGCTCGAGACGCGCGACGGCGACTGCACGGTGCGCTCCCGCGTGGGGCTGGAAGCGCCCTGCCGCTACATCGAGGAGCTTCCGGAGATCGACGTGACGCGGTACGACTGTCTCATCGTGGACGAGGCGCAGTTCCTCACGCGGGAGCAGGTGCAGGCGCTGGTGGACGTGGTGGATCAGAAGAACGTGCCGGTGGTGGCCTACGGGCTGCGCGCCGATTTCCAGGGCAACCTGTTCGAGGGCAGTAAGTGGCTCATGGCCTGGGCGGACACCATCGAAGAGGTCAAGACGGTGTGCTGGTGCGGCCGCAAGGCCACCTGCAACGCCCGCATCGCGAACGGCAAGGTGATCAAAACCGGCGAGCAGATCATGCTCGGCGGCAACGAGAGCTACGTCGCCCTGTGCCGGAAGCACTGGGCGGAGGGCAATCTTGGGGAATGAGTCATCAGAGCGCGGCTTCAGCCGTGAGACGAAAGAAGTGGTTCCCATGAATGCAAAGTTTTCCCGGAATCAGCGCAGAATATGGCTGGGATGTTTCATCAGCTACGCGGCGGCGTATGTGGCGCGGCTCAACATGGGCGCGGCGCTGAGCAGCGTGATCGAGAGCATGAATCTCACCGACGCCCAGGGCGGGTTGTTTCAGACGGTGTTCGCGCTGGTGTACGCCGCGGGACAGCTGGTCAACGGCGCTATCGTGGACAGGATCAGCGCGCGGCGCTACATCGCCGTCGGCATGGTGCTTTCGGGCGTATGCAATCTGCTGTTCGGACTGAGCCGATCCTACTGGGCGATGGTACTCATCTGGGCGCTGAACGGCGCGGTGCAGTCCATGCTGTGGACGCCCATCGTAAAGCTGATGGCCGTGTGGTTCAAAGGCGCGCGGCGCGGGCGGGCTTCATTCAGCATTTCCATAACGCTGGTGCTGGGCAACTTATCGGCGTGGGCCATATCGGGCTTCCTGGCCTCTCGGGTGGGCTGGCGGATGTCGTTCATCATTCCGGCGGCGGTGGTCGCGGCGGTGGCCGTGCTGGCGTATGTCATGCTGCGCGACGGGCCCGCGCCCGGCGAGGACATCGGCGAGGAGGAAAAGGCGCAGAGCGCCGCCCGCGTCCATCGCGCGATGTCCGTTCCGGATATGTTCCTCAAGACCGGGCTCGTCATGGTGCTGGTCTGCTGCGTGTGCAACGGCTTTGTGCGCGACGGCATCATCACCTGGGGCCCGACCATCCTTGCCAGCCTGAGCGGCGGACAGGGCGTCGGCTCGGTTCTCTCCTCGCTGCTGATTCCCCTGCTGAACCTCATGGGACTGCTGCTGGCGCAGCGGCTGTACGGCTTGTTCGGCGAAAACGCGCGCCGCAGCACGGCCTGCCTCATGGGGGTCAGCGCCGTTCTGGCCCTCGCGCTGCGCTTTGCCAGCGGAGCCATGGTGAGCTGCGCGCTGGTGTTGGGCCTGTGCTGCTCCGCGACCTATGGCATCAACCCCATGATTACCACGCTCATCCCCATGGAATACGAGCGCGTGGGCCGCGTGGGCCTGGTGGCGGGCATGAGCGACTGTTTCATCTATCTGGGCTCGGCGCTGGCGGGCGTCGTGACCGGCGCGATCAGCGACAGCGCGGGCTGGCCGGTGGTGTTTATCATGTGGTGCGCGGTGGCGCTCGCGAGCATGGCCTTCGCGTTCCTTTCGATGCGCGGCGGCCGGCGGCTGCGGAGCATGGACGAGTGAGGAGGGTGAGGCCATGATAGCGGTAACGGCGGCGTTGGCCGCGCGGAACGGCCGGCTTCTGATCGCCCGGCGGCCGGACGGCCGTCACATGGGCGGCCGCTGGGAGTTTCCCGGCGGGAAGCTGGAGAAGGGCGAGCTGCCCGAGGACGCGCTCAAGCGCGAACTGAGGGAGGAGCTGGGCGTGGAGGCGGAGATCGGGCCCATCCGGGCGGCCATTCCCTACAGCTATCCTGAGAAGGACGTGCTGCTCCTGTTTTATTCCGCGCGCCTGAAAGGCGAGCCCAGGCCCATCGACGAGGCGGCGCTGGAATGGGTTTCCATCGGAGAGCTTGCGGATTATGATCTGGCCCCGGTGGACGCCCTGATAGCCGAACGGCTGACGCAGGATGACATTTCAGACGCGATTTTGTATTTTTGAGACAGGCGGTCTTTTCAAAGCGCGAATTGTTCTGTATAATGAGACCATCAAGGAGGCGGAACCGCGAAAAACGGCGCGCCTCGCAGAAAGGTGGTTGTTGAGACATGAACGGCCTGTTTGAAGCGACGGCTTCATGGGGCAGCGCGCCGTGGATCGCGCTGGTGATCGTGGGCTACTGTCTGGTCGTGGTGGAGATGTACATACCCGGCTTCGGCGTGCCGGGCATCAGCGGGCTCGCGTGCCTGGCGGTGGGCATCTTCTTCCTGTCGGGCGGCAGCGTGCTCACGGGCCTCATCGTGACGCTGATCGTCGTGGCGCTGCTGTGCGTGGCGCTGTCGATTTCCATGCGCTCGGCGGCGAGGGGGCGGCTGGCAAAATCGCGCTTTGTGCTGAAGGAGACCAGCACATCGCCGGAAGAGCAGGACAACGCGCTCAGTTACTATGTGGGCAAGACCGGCGTCGCGAAGACGATCCTGCGCCCCGCTGGCGTGGCCGAGTTCGAGGGCGTGCGGCTGAACGTGCTCACAGACGGCGATTTCATCGATGAGAACGCCAAAATCGTCGTGGAGCGCGTCGAGGGCAACAGGATCTTCGTCAGAAAGGCGTGAGATCGCTTGGCAAAATATCAGAGAACGCTCCATGGATGCAGCCTGGTTGAGATGCGGGCGATCATCGAACGCGAGATTATGCACGGGAGCGTATCCGCGTCGCTGGAGGATGCGAGCGATTTTGAGGAAAACGGTTCGATGTGTTCGGTGCGCGTGTTCGAGCGCTACAGCTGGCTGGGCGGCAATCGCGTGAGTTTGAGCGTGACGCTGTTTCAGGCGGCCGGCAGCGGGGATGTGCATCTTTCGGCCATTGCCTCCGGCGGCAGCCAGGCGGTTTTCTTCAAGATCAACACGTTCGGCGAAGAAGCCTTTCTCGACAAATTGAAAGAGGCTGTGGGGCGTTTGGCGTAAGAGAACAAAGATGGAAGGATTTGAGGAGGTAGAATTATGGGATTTGAAGCTGCTGGTCTGGTTATCATTCTGGTTTTGGTTGTCGTGTTCCTGATCGTGTTTTTGAATCTGGTGCCGCTGAGCCTGTGGATTTCCGCCACGGCGTCGGGCGTGCACGTGTCAATCGCCACGCTGGTCGGCATGCGCTTCCGCCGCATCAATCCGTCCCGCATCGTGCTGCCGCTCATCAAGGCCACCAAGGCGGGCCTGAAGGTGAACATGAACGAGATGGAAGCGCACCTGCTGGCGGGCGGCAACGTCGACCGCGTGATCAACGCGCTGATCGCCGCCGAGTCCGCGCAGATTCCGCTGGACTTTGAGAGCTGCCGCGCCATCGACCTGGCCGGCCGCGACGTGCTGCAGGCCGTGCAGATGAGCGTCAACCCCCGCGTCATCGAGACGCCCGTTGTCGCCGCCATCGCCAAGGACGGCATCGAGATGCGCGCCAAGGCCCGCGTGACCGTGCGCGCCAACATTTCCCGCCTGGTCGGCGGCGCCGGCGAGGAGACCATCACCGCCCGCGTCGGCGAGGGCATCGTCACCACCATCGGCTCGGCCGAGACCCACGAGGAAGTGCTGGAGAACCCCGACCGCATCAGCCAGACCGTGCTGAGCAAGGGCCTGGACGCCGGTACCGCCTTCGAGATTCTTTCCATCGACATCGCGGACGTGGACGTGGGCCGCAACATCGGCGCGCAGCTGCAGATGGATCAGGCGGAAGCCGACCGCCGCATCGCCCAGGCCAAGGCCGAGGAACGCCGCGCGATGGCCGTCGCCCACGAGCAGGAAATGATCGCCGCCGTGCAGGAGATGCGCGCGAAGCTGGTCGAGGCGGAGGCCGAGGTGCCGCACGCCATGGCCAGGGCGCTGGAGACCGGCAAGCTGGGCGTTATGGACTACTATCAGATGCAGAACGTGATCTCCGATACCAAGATGCGCGAGGCCATTTCCGGCACGGGCGCCAAGAACGAAAACAAGGACGGCAAGTAACAGACGGCGCAACGCGCGCTTTGCGGCGGGACGCAGGCGGCTTCGGCCGCTCGCGCCCCCGCGGACTCCATACCGTTATTCGGGAAATATAAGGTGGTGTTGACATTGGGAGGAATCATCCCATTCATCGTCATCATATGGGTTATTGTGCAGATCATGAGCCGCACGAAGC
>JAFZRB010000231.1 GCA_017620115.1 Clostridia bacterium
AATCATACCGATCACTTTATTGGATTCTTTCAATACAATTCCCCAATCAAAATCAGGAGAAGGTTTTCTTTTTACCCACGGACGAGGGTCAATAAACATAAGTTCAGGATTTTTCTCACTCTTACTTGCTTTTCTCCCCCAATATGTATAGATTTCATCTCTTCCCAGCCACTCTTTTAAATCAGCACAATCGTTTTCGTTAAGCACACGGATAATCAATCTGTCAGTTTCAAGAATTGGTTTATCTATTTCGTAATCTTTTAACATAGTGCCTCCATCATATCAATGTAGTTTAACGCTTCGACCTATTACGATTTACCCCTGGCTTTCCCCTCGATCAATGGAAAAATGGAGCGGGGATAAAATCCCGCTCCATTTGAAACGCGCTTGCGCGCTTATGCGATTACGCCTTCTTCGCTTTGCCCGCGGTCTTGTTCTTCGAGAACAGGTTGGTGATGGGGGCGAAGATCTGCTTGTCAACCCAAGTGGCCCAGATCTGGCCGCTCAGCATGACGGAGGAGTACACGCCGGCCAGCATGCCCACGATCAGCGGGAACACGAATTCCTTGATGGATTCGACGCCCAGGATGTAGAGCACGACGAGCGTGATCAGGGTGGTGATGGTGGTGTTCACGGTGCGGGCCAGGGTCTGGCGCACGGACGCTTCGACGACCTTCTTGCGGGAGCCTTCCTTGTAAGCCAGCAGGCGGTTGTTCTCGCGGATGCGGTCGAAGATGATGATGGTGTTGTTGATGGAGTAACCGATGATGGTCAGCATCGCCGCGATGAACGAGGTGTTCACCTGATACAGCCCGCGGAAGAACACCATGAAGGACACCATGATAAGGATGTCGTGCAGCAGGGCGACCAGCGCGGTCACGCCGCTGTACAGATCGAAGCGGATGGCGATGTAGACCAGCAGGCACGCGAACACGATCAGGCAGGACGTGATGGCGTTGCTCACCAGGTCGCGGCCGGCCGTGGCGCCCACGGTGTCGATGGTGATGAAGGTCAGGTTCGGATAGGTCTTCTCCAGCTCGTCCTCAAAGGCCATGCGCAGCGTCTCGCTCTGGTCGCCCAGATCCTTGGTGCGCACCTCGAGGGTGGTTCTGACCGCGCCGGAGCCGGTCTTGAACCGCTGGGATTCGTCGATGCCCGCGGTCTTCAGCGCCGCCTCGACGACGGACATGTCGTAGTCCTCGCCAACGTTGTAGGTGAGCATGGAGCCGCCGGTGAAGTCGATGCCGGCGTTCAGGCCCACGCCGAAGATGGTCAAAATCAGCGCCAGGCCGATGATGACGGCGGGAACGATGAGGAAGGTTCTGAAATTCTTGGTGAAGAAGTTGTTTTCCATGTTCTTATCCCCCTTTCTCACCGCGTCCAGAGCTTCTCGTTGTCGACGCCCAGCTTGACGGCCTTGTTCAGCAGGAAGCGGGTGATGACGATGGACGAGAGCATCGAGACGATGACGCCGATCAGCAGCGTGATGGCGAAGCCCTTCACGGAGCCGGTGCCGAAGCGCACCAGCACGATGGCGGCGATGATCGTGGTCACGTTGGAGTCGATGATGGAGGACAGCGCGTTCTTATAGCCGCGCTGCGCCGCCGACTCGATGGAGCGGCCCGATTTGTATTCCTCGCGGAAGCGCTCGAAGATGATGACGTTGCCGTCGACGGCCATGCCGATGCCCAGGAGGATACCGGCGATGCCGGGCAGCGTGAGCTGCACGCCCGGCACGATGGCCAGCGCGTAGAACACGATCAGCATGTAGATGCACAGCGCCAGATCGGCCATGACGCCCGGAATGCGGTACATGGCGATCATGAACAGCATGATGAGGATGACGCCGATGATGCCCGCGGTGAGCGAGGTGGACAGGGCGTCCACGCCCAGCGTGGCGGACACGGCGCTGGATTCGATCAGCGTGATGTTCAGCGGCAGCGCGCCGGACATGATCAGGTTGGCGATGGTGGCCGCCTCCTGAATGTCGGAGAAGCCGTTGATGATGCCGCGGCCGTCGGTAATGGCGGACTGCACGCGCGGCGCGGTCAGGGTGGTCTCATCCAGCTTGATGCTGATGATCTGTCCCAGGAAGGTCTGCGTGGCCTCGGAGAACACCTTGGCGCCCTCGTCGTTCAGCTCGAACGCGATGATGGGCGCGTTGCCGTTCTGGGAATCATAGGCCGGGCTGGCCTGCTTCACGTCGTCGCCCTCCAGGATGATCTCGCCGTTCGGGTCGATGAACGTGAGGTGGGCGGGCGTTCCGACGATGGTCAGGATCTCGTTGGGATCCTGCACGTCGGGAATTTCAATGCGGATGCGGTCGTTGCCCTGACGGGTCACGGTCGCCTCGGTATAGCCCTCGGCGGTCAGTCGGTTGATCATGATGGTCACGGTCGCGTCCATCTGGGTGTCAAAGTCCTCGGCGGAGGTATCGCCCTGATACACCGCGTAGATGCCGCCGCGCAGGTCGAGGCCCAGGCTGATGGCCTTGCCGACCGGCTTGACTTTGTACTTGCCGATCTGCAGGCCGTTGAGGGCCAGCGCGCCGATCAGCAGAATCAGCAGCAGCGTAACACAGAGCGTTACCACACTTTTTTTCTTCATGTCTCCCTTAATCCTCCCCGCTGCGGCGCGTCCGCGCTTTTCGCAGGCGCGCTCTGCAGTATTATACAAGTTAATATTATACTATGTTGGCTTTCATCCGTCAATATGCAGGAAGCCGATTTGCACGCTAAATTTCGCGCATTTTCCACCCTTCAGCCCGCAAGAAAGGCCGAACAACAGCAATTCATCCGGCGAGAGGCCGTCTTTCACGTCCATGACCGCCTCACAGCCCCAGGCCCTTGCACAGCGTCACGATGAAATCCTGCACGTTGGTCACGATGCCCTTGGCCGACAGGCTGCCGCGGTCGCTCAGCTTGTTCACGACGAACTCCGCGATGTCCACGCAGTAGAAATACACCTGCCGCACCGTGCCGTCCGGCAGCACGCGGTAGGAGGGCGTCATGTTACCCACGGCGATGGAATGCAGCATGGTGGCCATGCACAGAACCGTGGTCGCGCTCCTGATCTGGTCGCGCATCCTGTTCTGCGCCTCGTAGACGTCGCCGATCACCGGAGGCAGCGGCCCGTCGTCGCGGATGGAGCCGGCCAGCACATAGGGCACGCCGTATTTCTCGCAGTTGTAGATAATGCCGTTGTCGATGCCCTCGGCCGCGATGAACTGCGGGATGCCGCCGCACTGCTTCACGCGGTTAATGGTGTCCAGGTGATTGTAGTGGCCGTTGGGCTGGCTCTTCTGCGTGTAGATGTTCTGGCCCAGCGCGGTTTTCAGGTAGGCCGCCTCGAGGTCGTGCGTCGCCAGCGCGTTGCCGGCCAGCACGGCGTCCACATATCCGGCGGCGATCAGCTTTCCGAAGGCCTCGCGCGCGTCGTAATCGAAGGCGAAGGCCGGGCCCATGACCCACACGATCCGGCCGTGCTCGCGGTCGTGCCTGAGCACCTCGTAAAGCTCGTCGTAATCGCGCGAGAACGCCGTCTCGCGGGAACGGTTCTGCCGGAACGAAAACACGTCGCGCTCCCTCGTCGGCTCGCGGAAGCCGTCCGCGTGCACGAACACGCCCTCCTCGCAGCGCTCCGTGCGGCCCAGCACCACCAGATCGCCCTTCTTCAGCAGCCGGAATTCCTTCACGGTTATTCTGCCGCCCTCGCAGACCGCCACGCAGTCCATCCGGCTCTCCTCGGCCAGCAGCCACCGGCCGCCGATTTTGAAGTATTCGGGAAAAATGCTCATCGCGTGAAACCCGGTCGGGGCCACGCCGTCGCGCGGGGCCGGCTCCAGCGCCGCTTCGGGCGCGGCGGTGAAAAGGGGCTGCGTGAAATCCGGCGCGGTGTATTCTCTCAATTGCAGGCTCATTGCCGATCCTCTCCTGTGTCTGCCCGGCTTGCGGGAAGTGTGCATCCACCATAATAGTTTCGCGCGTGCGTTTTGTCAAGACGGCGGGCAAAAAAGGGCAAAATCAATAAAACTTCTTCACCCCCCTGTGCAAACGCGGGCGGGTATGTTATAATAGGTTTCGTATATCACTTCGGCTGCAAACCCGGTATTTTTAGGAGGAATCATTTTGGATCCTGTTCCCTTGTGGCAGGCCCTGCTGGTTCAGCTTGGGCTGCTCCTCATCACGCTGTTCCTGACCCTGCTCGATTCCGCCGCCGACGCCTTCACCGAGAGCCGGCTTGAGCGCATGAAGGAAGACGGCGACACCCGCGCCGAACAGCTGCTCGCCCAGCTGCCCGAATGCCGCGCCATTGCCGGCGCCGTGCACAACGTGCTGTGCTTCGTTCAGCTGCTCATGGGCGCGCTCGCCGCCGCCTCGCTGATCGGCCGGCTCGCGGAGGCGCTGAAAAGCGCGTCGTTCCTGGCGGCGCTGCCCGACCGGCTGCTGACGGCGCTGAGCCTGGTGATCGTGCTCCTGGTTCTGTGCTTCTTCGTGCGGTTTCTGGGCGTCGAGCTGCCCCGGCGCATGGCGGCGCGCAACATCGACGCGCTGCTGCGCGCGCTGATCGGCCCCATGCTCTTCATGCGCCGCCTGTTCCGGCCCATGACCGCGCTCGTCAACGCGGCCACCGGCGCGGTGATGCGCCTGATGGGCGAGGATCCCAGCAAGACGGACGAGAACGTCACGGAGGACGAGATACTCGCCATGGTCGACATGGGCGAGGAGTCCGGCTCCATCGAGTCGAACGAAAAGGAGCTCATCGAAAACATCTTTGAATTCAACAGTCTGACCGCCGAGGACTGCATGGTGCACCGCACCGACCTCACCGCCATCGACGCGGACATCGGCGAGGAGGAGCTGATCGCCACCATCCGCGACACCGGCTTCTCGCGTTTCCCCGTGTATGGCGACGATATCGACGACATCCTCGGCATCCTCACCACCCGCTCCTACCTGCTCAACGCGCGCCTGCCCGAAAAGGAGCGCAAGAGCGTGCGCGAGCTGATGCGCCCGGCGTTCTTCGTGCCGGAAACCATGCGGGCGGACGCGCTGTTCCACGAAATGCAGAGCCGCAAATCCCACATGGCCATCGTGGTGGACGAATACGGCGGCACCAGCGGCCTCGTCACGCTGGAAGACCTGCTGGAGGAAATCGTGGGCAACATCTACGACGAGTTTGACCCCCAGGCCCGGCAGGACATCATCCCCCTGCCGGACGGCGGCTGGAAAGTCGCGGGTTCGGTGGAGCTGGAGCCGCTGTGCGAGGCCCTCGGCATCGACGAGATCGAGAGCGAGGAATTCGACACGCTGGGCGGACTGGTGTTCAGCCAGCTCACGGCCATTCCCGAGGACGGCAGCCACCCCGAGGTGGAGTGCTTCGGGCTGCATATCCGCGTGGACGAGCTGGCCGACCGCCGCGTCGAATGGGCCACCGTGCGCAAGCTCGAGCCGGAGAAAGACGAGGAAGAAGACGGCAACTGACCCTTTGCAAGCCAATCGCGCCTCCGCAGCACGCGGGGGCGCGAAATTTATATTGACAAACATCTAATCGGATGGTATTATCTGTTTTGATGAATATCAAAACAGAAAAGGAGTGACATCCATGACCATTCTCGAACGCTACAACGCCGCGCTGGACGAGCGCGCCGCGGCCATGCGCGCGGAGGCGGCGGCCGCGCGGCAGAGCGGCGACGAGCGCCGCCATTCCCTCTTCCTCATGCAGGCCAGCATGCTGGGCGACATGCTCAAACAGCTGGGCAAGGTGGAGCACAACCGCATAAGGGCAGGCATTCTGCAATCCGAGATCGACTTCATGACAAGGCAGGCGGCGTCCTTTGAGGCGCGCGGCGATTTCGACGCCGCCGACCAGGCGCGCGTGAAGGCCGACACCATCCGCTGGGCGCAGGACGCGCTGCGCCGACTGGAGGCTGAGGGCGATGAATGACGCGCTGGCCCTGTTCAAGCTGCTGGCCGACGACACGCGGCTGAAGATTCTGCGCGCGCTGGCCGAAAAAGACATGTATGTGGAGCTGCTGGCCGAGCGGCTGCGCCTGTCCGCCCCCACCGTGTCGTTCCACCTGAAAAAGCTGCTCGCGGCCGGCCTTGTGGACGCGCGCCGGGAGCAGTATTACACCGTTTATTCGCTGCGCGGGGAGGTCTTTGGAGCCACGCTGGCCGATCTGGCCTTTCAGACGGACGACTCCGCCGCCGGCGAGGCGCTGCGCGAGGAGCAGTATCGCCGCAGGGTGATCCGCGCCTTCATGCCGGACGGCGTGTGCGAAACGCTGCCCGCGCAGGTGAAGAAGCGGCTGATCGTGTACCGCGAAATCTTTGGCCGCTTCGAGCCGGGCCGCGCCTAT
>JAFZRB010000232.1 GCA_017620115.1 Clostridia bacterium
ATGTTTGAATTCACCCGGCGGGACGAAAAGATCCACGACGAGAAAATTCAGACCAAGGCCATCGGCTATTTCATGGACGCCTGGCTGCGCTTCCGCAAGAACAAGAGCGCCGTGGTCGCCTTCACACTCATCGTCATCCTGGTGCTGTTCGCGATCATAGTACCCTTCATTTCTCATTACGACGTGTCCTTCCGCGAAGGCTACTATGCCACCATGCTGCCGCGCAACAGCCTGTTTACGCCGCTTGGATTCTGGGACGGCGGCAAGATCTCGGTGGAGAACCAGGAAGGCTACGATTACCTGCGGTCCATCGGCGTTGAGACAGGCCGTCAGGTCATCCTGCGCGAGTACGAAACCTACGATGACTTGCAGGGCATCACCTATCACCGCGTGCGCGTGGACTCCTACCAGCGCGTGGGCTATGCCTTCATCAACCTTTCGGAGACCGACTACCAGGCGCTGCAGGCCTATCAGGACGAGACCGGCACGCAGGTAATCTATCCCCTGCCCGCTACGCACAACATCGGCTATCTGCTGGGCAATGGCGGCGCGAACTTCTGGTATAAGCTCAAGAACGAGGCCACCACCACGACCGGCGGCGCGCTTTTGGACGATGACGGGAACTTCATTGCCAATTATCTCACCAGCGATAACCCGGAGAAGGCGAATTACACCAGCATGAAGATCGCCGGCGACGATGGCGGCGCGGATGGCAATACCTGGTATGTCTACGCGCAGAAGAATCAGTCCGGCTATAAGGTGCGCGTGGACTATTACGAATACTTCCGCTATATGAACGGCCAGTATCCCAGCTTCATATTCGGCACCAACGCCTATGGGCAGGACATTTTAACCTGCCTGGCTGCCGGCGCGCGGCTCTCCTTCCTGCTGGCCATCACCATCTCCCTCATCAACTTCACCATCGGCGCGGTGTATGGCGCCATCGAGGGCTATTACGGCGGCGCGGTGGATATGGTGATGGAGCGCATCTCGGATATACTTTACGACGTTCCCTTCATGGTCGTGGCCACGCTGTTCCAGCTTCACCTTGCGGAGAAGGTGGGCGTCTTGCCATCACTGCTGTTTGCCTTTGTGCTGACCGGCTGGGTCAGCATGGCGGCGCGCGTGCGCATGCAGTTCTACCGCTTCAAGAAGCAGGAGTACGTGCTGGCCGCGCGCACGCTGGGCGCGAGCGACAGGCGGCTCATCTTCAAGCACATCTTCCCCAACTCGCTGGGCACGATCATCACCGGATCCGTGCTGGCGATTCCGGGCGTGATCTTCTCCGAGTCCATGCTGAGCTACCTGCACATCATCAACCTGGAGACCTCGTCGCTGACCTCGATCGGCACTTTGCTCTCCGGCGGCCAGCGCTACCTGAGCACATATCCCCACATCATACTCTTCCCGGCTCTGTTTATCTCCATCCTGGAGATTTCCTTCAACCTGTTCGGCAACGGCCTGCGCGACGCCTTCAATCCGTCGCTGAGAGGAGCGGATGAATAATGGCAAAGCTTGAAGTCAAAAACCTGAGCATATCCTTCCGCACCAACAACGGCGCCGTGCGCGCCGTGCGCGACATATCCTTCAACCTGAACGAGGGCGAGACGCTGGCCATCGCGGGCGAGTCCGGTTCCGGAAAGTCGGTTACCAGCCGCGCCATCATGGGCATTCTCGCCGGCAACGCCATGATCGACAACGGCGAGATCATCTATGACGGCAAGGATCTCCTGAAGATATCCGAAGACGATTTCCATACGCTGCGTGGTCACAGGCTGTCCATGGTGTTCCAGGATCCGCTCTCCGCGTTGAATCCCATCATGCGCATCGGCAAGCAGCTGACCGAAGCCATGATCCTGAACAACAAGGAGCGCCGCCGCGACGGCCGCGAGCTGTTCAACAAGACGCTCGCCGAACTCGAACGCAATATGGTCGCCGCCCGGACGGCGGCGGGCCAGCAGAACGCCAAAGAATCGGTGCACGAGAGGATTCGCCAGTTCGATCACTTCGTATCCGTGGGCGTGAAGATGGACGAGGCGTACAAGAACGCGCTGGAGGCCACCTATGAGGTGACCGACGGCCTGGACGAGATGGACAACGCCCTCGCGCGCCGCGATGAGAAGAACGTGCGGGAGATCACAGGGCGCGTCGTCGCGGCCAGCGCCAACACGCGCAACCCCTACGTCGTGCCCTCGGGCGACGCCGCTTTCGATGAAGCCGTCGGCCGCATAAAGGAGCTGGGAAGCCGCTTTTCCACCGATCAGACCGACGCCATGCGCGCGGCGCGGGCAGATCTCCGCGACCGGATGAAGGCCGCTCAGGAAAAAGAAGAGCCGAATTTCTTCCGCATAGGCTATTATACCGAACACGGCGGCGTCGCCGACCCTCAGAAGCAGTCTGTTGAGAGCATCAACGCGGCCGCGCTCAAGGCGCTGAACGAAGGCTTCATGATCGATTTCCTGAAGGATGTCGAGGAGGCGCTGACCTGGTCGCAAAACGAATCAGACAAGGCCAAACGGCGCGCCATCGACGTGCTGCGCCGGGAACTGTCCGTATTCCAGCAGAAGGAACTGGTTGAAAAGGAATGCCGCGCCGCCGCGCTGCGCGCCGCCGGAGCCGTTGAGGACGCCATCGACAAGCTGGCGCTGGAGAAGGACAACCAGTCCTATGTGTTCAAATCCAGCATGCTGGCGAATATCAGCCGCTATTTCCACGGCCTGAAATGGAACCCGAAGGAAGAGAAGCGCTATCAGCGCGATGTCATCAAGCATGACAAGCTGGTCAGCCAGAACAAGAACGCGCCGACGGCCGTGCCCATGAACCTCGTCGATCTCGATATCGCGCGCGGGAATATGACCGGCTCCATCGAGCGCCTGATCGCGCATTACGAGGATGCGCTGAGCCATACCACGAGCGACCGAAACGCCGAGAGAGCCGTGGAGATGATCGACTATCTCAAAGCGCGCGCGTCCGATTACGCATTCACCCTTTCGAAGGGCATGGCCCGGCACCGCGCCATAGAACTCATGAAGGAAGTTGGTATTCCCGAGCCGTATAAGCGCTTCTATCAGTACCCCTTCGAGTTCTCCGGCGGCATGCGGCAGCGCATCGTTATCGCCATCGCGCTGTCAGCCAACCCGGACGTGCTCATCTGCGACGAGCCGACCACCGCGCTCGACGTGACCATACAGGCGCAGATACTGGAGCTCATCAACCGGTTGAAGGTTCAGCGGCGTCTGTCCGTCATCTTCATAACGCACGATTTGGGCGTCGTCGCCAACATGGCGGACCGCATCGCCATCATGTACGCCGGCAAGATCGTCGAATACGGCACCGCGGACGACGTGTTCTACGATCCGCGCCATCCGTATACCTGGGCGCTTTTGTCCTCCATGCCCGATCTGGAAACCAAGGAAAAGCTGGAAGCCATTCCCGGCACACCGCCGGACATGATCATCCCGCCCAAAGGCGACGCGTTCGCGGTGCGCAATCGCTATGCCATGAAGATCGACTTTGCAGAGCAGCCTCCCATGTTTGAAGTCAGTCCCACGCACTGGGCGGCGACCTGGCTGCTGCATCCGAACGCGCCTAAAGTCGAGCCGCCCGCCATCGTGATCGATCGCATCAATCGCATGAAGAAGAAGCAGGCGCTGTATGAGAAGAAAGCGGAAGGAGGCCTCGAGGCATGAGAAGCATTAAGAGAGGCGCGGTTATCCTCCGCGTGATCGGCATCGTGCTGCTGTTTTTCGCCGCGGTCATGACCGTCTACAGCCTGGCCTCTACAGGCGGAAGCTGGAGCGGCATGAGCGGCAAGCTGAACGAGGTCGGCGTGAAAACGGGCATCGCAGACAGGATCCGCTTCAACGGAATGTATTATAACGCGATGAGCGAGGCCGTGAGCGGCGCCGGTACGCCCGCGGCGGCGCGCGCCCGCAATATCGAGCGCTGGTTTGAGAATTTTAAAACGCGCGCTCAGGCCGCGGAAGACGCGAAGAAGGAAGCCGACGTTCAGGACGTTTACGCTTATTTTGAAAACGAATTCGACGCCGCCGCCTTCATTGGACGTTATGAACAGATGGAAAACCGCGAGGAGGAGCAGCGCCTGAGCGAGGCCTTCGAATACCTCGACAGTCTGACCGTGCCCGCCGCCAAGCCCGGCAAAAAACTGCCTGCGCTGCAGGCGGCCTCCGCGCGCCCGGCCTTTGAGGCCTATTATGAAACGCTGGTCGCTGAGCATGGCGAAGAAGCCGGCAGCTTCGTGGAGTTCTGCGAAACGGTTGCCGATATGATCCGCGAAGCCGCCGGGAAAGGCGATGCCGCAGCCTCCGCGGCCGCGTATCTGGACGCTCTGGAGTACGATGATTATCTCGCCGCGCTTCCCAAAATACAGAGTCAGGCGCACGACGAGAGCGGCGACAACCTGCTGGATTCCTTCGTGCCTTTCGCGGAACGGAAAGCGGCCGGCGAAAGCGCGGATTTCGCCGCCTTCTTCACGGAGGCTTATGAAAAGCTCCAGGCCCGCTATCCGGACGCGCCGGCTTATGACGTTTTCGTCCGCACCGCCGGCAGAGCCCTGGAAGACAGCGCCTTCAACGGAGACTATGTGTCGCTGATCGCCGCCATGCGCGCCGCGCAGAATGAGCAGAGCGACGCGTCGTTCGAGAGCTTTCTGACCAGAACCTGCCGTTCGTATGTTGACGACGCCGAGAGCCGCAGCAAGATCGGCCTGGTGAGCGTATTCTGGAAGGCCGTCAGCCTTCTGTGGCTGTTCTGGCTGGCAGGCTTTGCGCTGATTATACTGGCCTATGTGATCGAGAAGGTGCTCAGCCACGCGCTGATCAGCAGCCGCGAGAAAAAGCACATTCAGGACGACGGCGATGTGCTGCTGCGCGTGAATCACCTCAAGCAGTACTTCAAGAGCGGCGAATACGTCAACAAAGCCGTGGACGACGTGAGCTTCTTCGTGAAGAAGGGCGAGGTGTTCGGCCTGGTCGGCGAATCCGGCTGCGGAAAGACGACGACCGGCCGCACCATCATCAATCTGTACGATCCCACCGACGGCGATGTGTATTTCCAGGGCCTGCGCATTTCCTCCACGCAGAACGGCCTGCCCGTGAAGCTGTATTCGCTGCGCAGCGCATACCGCCGCGATGTCGCCGAACTGAAAAAAGCGCTGGATGAGAACGTTCAGCGCGAGCCGCAGAAGGAAGCGGCGTTCAAAGCCGAATACAGCGAAAAGGTCAAAGCGCTGAAGGCCGAGCTGGACGAGAAGATCGAACAGAGCCAGATTCACGGACTGGAATCCGCCATCGAGAAGAGCCGCTGCGTGGAGCTGTATCGCGAGAAGCGCAAGGCCGAGCTCACGGAGCGCTTTGAAGCTGAAAAGAAGGGCCTGTCCGGCGCGGCGCTTGAGGCGCTTAAACAGCGCTATGACGTGGAAATGAAGGTTGCCGAGAAGGACAATATCATGACCCGGATGCAGATGATCTTCCAGGATCCCATCGCTTCGATCAACCCGCGCATGACCGTGCGCGAAATCATCGCCGAGGGCCTGCGCATACGCGGCGTCACAGACAAGAAGTACATCGACGAGCGCGTCTATGAGATGCTTGAGCTGGTCGGCCTGGTGCGCGAGCACGCGGATCGCTACCCGCATGAGTTCTCAGGCGGCCAGCGCCAGCGCATCGGCATCGCCCGCGCCATCATCATGGAGCCCGATCTGATCATCGCGGACGAGCCCATCTCGGCGTTGGATGTGTCGATTCAGGCGCAGGTCATCAACCTTTTGAACGAGCTGCGCAACAAGATGGGCCTCACGCTCATGTTTATCGCGCACAACCTGTCCGTCGTCAAATATTTCTGCGATCGCATCGCCGTGATGTATTACGGCAAAATCGTGGAAATGACCACCTCGGATGAGCTGTTCGAGCATCCGCTGCACCCGTACACCAAATCGCTGCTTTCCGCGATACCGTATCCAGACCCGCATTACGAGAAGCAGCGCAAGCGCATCGAGTATAACCCCGTCACCGCGCACGATTACTCCACCGATAAACCCAGCATGCGCGAGATCACGCCCGGCCACTTCATCTACTGCAACGATGCGGAGCTTCAGAATTATCGGAAGGAGCTTGGACTTTGAAACCGACGTTGCGCCGTTATCTCGTGAGCCTGGCAGCGGGACTGGCGCTGGGTGCGCTTCTGTTCCTCGATCGCGGCGGACTGGCCGCGCAGGGCGACAGCGAGACGTACCGCCTGCTGTGCGACGCCGCCTTTGTTCCGGCCTCCATGCTGCTGTGTCTGGGGCTCATCGTGTTCGTGGCGGACGACGGCGTGTTCGACATGTTCGGTTTCGCGTTCATGAGAGCCACCGCCGTCTTCCGCAGCCCGGAAATGCGCGCGGCTATGCCGAAAACGTATTACGATTACCACTGCCTGAAGCATCAGAAGAAAGCGGATTGCCGCTTCCTGCTGGCCGCCGGAGCGTCTTTGCTGGCGCTGGCGTTCGTTTTCCTGCTGCTGTATGTCACAGCGCCGTAGCCCCATCGAAAAAGAGGCTGTTCCGCCGGGCGTTTGCCGGTGGAACAGCCTCTTTTCATATCCGGGTTATACGAAGAATGCCGCCAGCTCGTCGGCGAGTTTCTTTTCAACGGCCTCCGCTTCCGCGCGGCTGGGCGCGGATACGGAGATGTACGCCTTCAGCTTGGGCTCGGTGCCGGAGGGCCGCACGACGATGGAGCTGCCGCCCGCCAGGAGGAATTTCAGGACATCGGAGGGGGGCAGGCTGTCGAGCCCCGGCAAATAGTCGAGCGTCTTTTCCACAGCAAGCCCCGCGAAGGCGGCGACGCCTTCCCGGAACCTCTTCATGATATCAGCCATCTTCGTCATGCCTGCGCTGCCGTCGAATTCATAACTGTGCAGGGTATTCAGGCAGTAGCCGTATTCGGCATACAACTCGATCAGCTTATCGAGCAGGCTCACGCCGCGGGTTTTATAAAAGGCGAACATCTCGCAGATCATCAGCGCGGCGTCCACGGCGTCTTTGTCGCGAACATAGGAGCCGGTGAGGTAGCCGTAGGATTCCTCGAAGCCGAAGATATAGGCGTCCGCGTGTCCGGCCTTTTCCAGCAGGGCGATCTGCTCTCCGATGAATTTGAAGCCCGTGAGCACGTTCACCGTCTTCACGCCATTGCGCGCGGCGATGCGCTCGGCCAGATCCATCGTCACGATGGTCTTGACAAACACGGGATCCTTCGGCATTTTGTCGTGCTTTAACCGCTGACTGCAGATGAAGTCCAGCAGCAGAAGACCCGTCTCGTTGCCGGTGAGCAGGATGTAATCGCCGTTTGCATCGCGCACGGCGATGCCGCAGCGGTCGCAGTCCGGATCGGTGGCGAGCAGCAGATCGGCGCCTGTACGCCGGCAGGTCTCGATGCCCAGCCGCATGGCCTCGCGGATCTCGGGGTTGGGGTAAGGGCAGGTGGGGAAATTCCCGTCCGGCGCTTCCTGCTCCTTCACGACGGTGATCCGCGTGAAACCGGCCTCGCGCAGCGCGCGCGTCACGGGTTTGAGCCCCGCGCCGTTCAGCGGACTGTAGACGACGGACACATTCCGGTCGATGTCGTCGCCGAACAGCACGGACTGATTCTTTACTTCTTCGATGAAGCCGGTATACACGTCCTCGCCGATCAGTTCAATCCTGCCTTCGGCGGCCAGCGCGTCGAAATCGGGCAAGGGCACGTCGAATTCATTCACGTTTTCGATTTCCGCCAGGATCTCCGCCGCGGCCTCGGTGGTAATCTGGCAGCCGTCGCTGCCGTACACCTTGTAGCCGTTATACTTGCTGGGGTTATGGCTGGCGGTGATCATGATGCCGGCGCAGCAGCCCAGAGCGCGCACGGCGTAGCTCAGGCAGGGCGTGGGCATCAGCTCGGGATAGATGTACACGTGAATGCCATTCGCGGCGAACACGGCGCTGGCCGCGCGGCTGAAGAGCTCGCTCTTGATGCGGCTGTCGCGCGATACGGCGATGCTGCGCCGCCCTTCGGGATAGTGGGCGAGCAGGTAGTTGGAAAGGCCCTGCGAGGCCTTGGCCACGGTGTAGACGTTCATGCGGTTCGTACCCGCGCCGATGACGCCGCGCAGACCGCCCGTGCCGAAGGCGAGGCTGCGGTAGAAAGCGTCTTCGATCTTCGCGCTGTCTCCGGCGATATCGCGCAGTTCCCGGGCGATGTCCGGGTCTGCGACGGCTTTTTCACACCAGAGCGCGTAGAGTTCCTGAATGCTTCGTTCCATAGGGATACTTCTCCTTGTCTTCTTTTCGGAAATTTGCCAGATTATGGTTCTATTATACCCTCACGCGCGGTATTTGGCAACAGCGCCATTAAATTCTTGCGCCGCAGGCGGGCGGTGAAGGAATGGGCGTTTCAAGCGTCGAAATAAAAACACAGCATATTGTATCCAACAACATGAAAGCGAGGAGATACCTATGGCCAAGATTATCGGAAAAGCGATTCCCAATCTGCCCTGGCAGGACAAGCCCGCCGGGTACACCGATCCCGTTTGGCGCTATACAAACAATCCCATCATCGGCCGCAATGGCAACAAGCGTTCCAACAGCGTTTTCAACAGCGCCGTTGTGCCTTTCAAGGATGGCTTTGCGGGCGTGTTCCGCTGCGACAGCCGTTCCATCAGCATGGATCTGTTCGCGGGCTGGTCTGACAACGGCATCGACTGGAAGATTGAGGACGAATCCCTGAACCTGGTGGGCGCCGATCCGGAAATCGCGCCAAATCAGTATCGCTACGACGCGCGCATCATCCCGCTGGAAGGAAAATACTATGTCACCTGGTGCAACGGCTATCACGGCCCGACCATCGGCGTGGCATGGACGGAGGATTTCAAAACCTTCCATCAGCTGGAGAACGCCTTCCTGCCCTATAACCGCAACGGCGTGCTGTTCCCGCGCAAGATCGGCGGCATGTATATGATGCTCTCCCGCCCGTCGGATACCGGTCATACGCCGTTCGGCGACATCTACCTGAGCCAGTCCAAAGACCTGGAGTTCTGGGGCCGCCATCGCTATGTGTTCGGCACCTATGGCGGCAACGCTTCCGCCTGGCAATCCACAAAGGTCGGGCCGGGGCCCGCGCCGATCGAGACCGATGAAGGCTGGCTGCTGATTTATCACGGCGTGCTGACCACCTGCAACGGCTTCGTCTACCGCATGGGCTGCGCGCTCCTGGACATCGACGAGCCCTGGAAGGTGAAGGCGCGCACGTCCGACTACATCCTGGCTCCGTGGGAGCTGTATGAGTGCGTGGGCGACGTGCCCAACGTCACGTTCCCCTGCGCGGCGCTGGCCGACGCCGATACCGGCCGCATCGCCATCTATTATGGCTGCGCGGACACCGTAACCGGCCTGGCCTTCACCACGGTCGACGAGCTGGTTTCCTTTACCAAAGAACACAACCTCATCAGGTAAAACCGGCCCAGACTGGTAGAAGAGTCCTTATTTTGTATAATGAAGAACAGATCGGAACGGCGTTTCCGGTCTGTTCTCTTTCAGAGAGGTTTTGAGGAAAGACAGCTCAGCCGAACCAGGCGCCGGTAAAGAAGGCGTTGTCTACTTTCTGAACGGTCGTCCATCCTACGCGCTCCGGCACGACGGCTTCCAGGGCTGTGCCCAGCGCCTGCAGGCGTTTGAGCATCGTCTGAGGATCGACGGCGGCCGTCAGAGGCAGATGGTACCGCCCGAGGCACTCTGCGAGGCGGGCCGCGGTGCCGCGCGTGGTGAATCCGGCCCGCTCGCTGAAGCGCGTGACTGCCAGCATCCCCACGCCGACGGCTTCGCCATGCAGCAGTCCGCGGTAATGCTGCGCCGTTTCGATGGCATGCGCAACGCCATGGCCGAGCAGGGCTTTCTGCCGGTTGGGCCCGGCGAGCGAGTTCTTGATTTCCAGGCAGCGCCAGGCGATTTCCTCCATGCGCGCCTGCACAGCCGCCCGGCCGCTCAGTGTTTCAAGCATGTGGAACAGCGGGGCGTCAGCCGCGCAGCCGCACTTCACGACTTCGCCCATGCCGCTGTAGAACGCGCGGTCGGGCATGGTGGAGACCGTCTGGGGATCGATCAGAACAAGCGATGGGGGAAAGAAAGAGCCGATCATGCGGGAACCGGGTTTGTACTCCAGCGCGGTTTTCCCGGCCACAGCCCAGTCCGCCATGCCGATGAGCGTGGTAGGCACCTGCACAAGCCGGATCAGATCGCGGTAATTCCAGGCTGCGAAGCCGCCGGTGTCGCACAGCGAACCGCCGCCCATCACGATGAGCGCATCCTCGCGGGAGAGGGCCATATCGGCCATATGAGCGCTGATTTCGCGAAGGGCGTCCAGCGTGCCGGGATAGCCTCCGGCCTTCAGCGTGAGCGGCTGAGCGTCGATCATCGCCGCCTGCAGCGAGCGCATGACACGCGCGCCATACAGACTGCCGACGTTTTCATCGGTTACCAGCAGCGCGCGCCTGGGATGAAAGCGCTCGTTCAGCCGGTCGCCCAGCCGCCCGGTCAGTCCGTTTTCCAGAATGATATCATAATGATACGCGTCAACCGCCGCTTTAACGATCTGCAAAGCATGTCACTCTCCGTTCAGCGAAGAATGGGATTGCGCGCCGCTTCGCCGGGCTTTCGGGGAAACGATTTGGGCGTGGCCCCGAGCTTTGAAACCACGCACAGCCGGTGATCCCAGTCGCGCCCCGGAATGGAAACGGCGTAGCAAGCCGCTTTTCCGGCGTTCAGCCGGGCCATGACGGCAGAGGACTGGGATAATTCGTCGTCCAGCGACGGGCCTTTGTACGCGATGAAGCGTCCGCCCTGACGCACGAGAGGCATCGCCAGCTCCAGCAGCACGGGCAGGGGCGCCACGGCGCGCGCCGTGGCCGCGTCGAACAGATCGCGATAGACGCCGCGCGCGGCCTCCTCGGCGCGCAGGTGAACGGCTTCCGCGTTGAGCCGCAGCCGTTCGATGACATTGTTCAGGAAGTCTACCCGCTTGCCCAGAGAATCCATGAGCGTAACGCGGATATCCGGCCGCGCGATGGACAGCGGTATGCCCGGAAACCCCGCGCCCGAACCCACGTCGCACAGCGTTTTCACGCCGTCCAGGAGACCCGGCACAGTCAGCGGCGCGAGCGAGTCGAGATAATTCCGGTCCACAGCCTCGGCGGGGTCGTCCGGCACGCGGGTGAGGTTCATGATCCTGTTGGCTTCGACGAGCATAGCGTGGTATTGGGCGAATTGCTCCGCGGCCCCATCGGGCAGTTCTATTCCCATAGCGCGGGCGCCGTTCGCGACGAGGGTTTTCATGGCCTTTTCCTCTTTTCCTTTTCCACAGCGATCATCAGCACGGTCACGTCGCCGGGGGAGACGCCCGGAATACGCGCCGCCTGGCCGATGGAACGGGGCCTGCGCGCGGCCAGCTTCTGGCGCGCCTCGATGCGCAGCGTGTCCATCGCCATGTAGTCGATGTCGTCGGGCAGCAGCATATCCTCGCTGCGCCTGAACTGCGCCACCTGCGCCTGCTGCCGGTCCAGATAGCCCTCGTATTTTACGGAGATCTCGGCCAGCTCCGCCGCGTCGTCGGGCAGATCGCCAAACCACGGATCGAGCGGGATCAGATCGCGCAGCGTCATGGAAGGGCGGCAAAGCAGTTCGCGCAGCGTCAGCGATGTCTTTTCGCTGCGCTGCTCGCCATGCTCCGAGAGCAGCGTTTGCAGCCGCTCGTTCACGGGCACAAAGGTTTCCTTCAGGCGTTGAATGATTTTTTCGCTCATTTCACGCTTTTTGAGCATTTTCTCATAGCGTTCCCGGCTGGCGAGGCCGATGCGGCAGCCCAGTTCCGTAAGGCGCTGATCGGCATTGTCCTGCCTGAGAAGCAGCCTGTATTCGGCACGGGAGGTCATCATGCGGTAGGGCTCGTCCGTACCCTTGGTGGTGAGATCGTCGACCATCACGCCGATGTAGGAATCGGCGCGCGTGAGGATGAGGGGCGGTTCACCCTTCAGAAAGAGCGCCGCGTTGACGCCCGCGTACAGGCCCTGCGCCGCGGCTTCCTCATAGCCTGATGTGCCGTTGATCTGCCCGGCGCAGTATAGCCCGCGCGCGAGCTTCGCCGAGAAATCGGCGTTCAGCTGCGTGGGGTCGATGCAGTCGTATTCGATGGCATAGGCGAGGCGCACGAGCTCGGCGTTTTCAAGCCCGGGGATAGAGTGGTACATGGCGCGCTGAACGTCCTCAGGCATACTGGTGGATACGCCCTGAACATACCATTCGACGGTGTAATCTCCTTCCGGTTCCAGAAACACCGGGTGGCGATCCTTGTCGGCGAAGCGCACGACCTTGTCTTCGATGGACGGGCAGTAACGCGCGCCGGTTCCGTGAATCGAACCTTTGTACATAGGCGCGCGGTGCAGGTTGGCTCGAATGATGTCGTGCGTTTCTGGCGTCGTATAGGTGAGGTAGCATACGGCGCGGTTCTTCAGCGGCCTGTCGGTCAGGAAGGAGAAGGGGACGACCGGCTCGTCGCCGTACTGAGGCTCCATTTTGGAAAAATCGACGGTGCGGCCGTCGACGCGCGCGGGCGTTCCGGTTTTGAAGCGGCGGATGGAAAAGCCCAGATCGATGAGCGACTGCGTGAGCGCGGTGGCGCAGGTGAGCCCCTGCGGGCCGCCTTCCCAGTCGCAGTCGCCGATGATGATGCGGCTTTTGAGGTATACGCCGCAGGCCAGCACCAGAGCGCGGCAGCCGAGCGTGCCGCCCGTGGTGGTTTCGATGCCGGTTACCCGGCCGTTTTCCGTGAGAATGCGGGCGGCTTCGCCCTGTCGGAGCGTGAGGTTTTCCTGCTCGTCGACCGCGCGGCGCATCCGCAGGCGGTAGGCGAGCTTGTCCGCCTGAGCGCGCAGCGAATGCACGGCCGGCCCTTTGCCGGTGTTCAGCATGCGGGACTGGAGAAACGTATCGTCGATGGCGCGGCCCATCTCGCCGCCCAGCGCATCCAGCTCGCGCACCAGGTGGCCCTTGGCCGTGCCGCCGATGGACGGATTGCAGGGCATAAGAGCCACGGCGTCCAGATTGAGCGAGAGCAGCAGCGTTTTCAGCCCCAGCCGCGCGCAAGCCAGCCCGGCCTCGCAGCCCGCGTGCCCCGCTCCCACGACGATCACGTCAAAGTTTTCCAACGACGAACACCTCGCGACACAAGAATACATAATGAATGATAGCCGCCGCGTCGGTTTTTGTCAAGCGTGAAATGGTGAAACGGGGGGTGGTCTCATTTAAAAAGCAGTCCGACAAATTGGAGTTTGGAGGGCTCAAAGGGGCTTCCCCTGGAGGGGAAGCTGTCGCCGCAGGCGACTGATGAGGTGTTATCGTCGCGACCAGCATCCTATTGCGATAGACAGCAAAGAGCCG
>JAFZRB010000233.1 GCA_017620115.1 Clostridia bacterium
GTCGCTGAAGAATACCGCGACAAACTCAGCATCAAGACCCCGTCTGTGGAGCAGCTGGTCGGCAACCTGTCCGGCGGCAACCAGCAGAAGGTGCTGCTGGCCAAGTGGATGTTCGCGGAACCGGATATCCTGCTTCTGGACGAACCGACACGCGGTATCGACGTCGGTGTGAAGTATGAAATCTACTGCATCATCAACGACCTGGCAGCCGCGGGCAAGTGCGTGGTCCTGATTTCTTCCGAACTGCCGGAAGTCCTGGGCATGAGCGACCGCATCTACATCATGAACGAGGCAAAGATCGTCGGTGAGATGAAAGCAAGCGACGCCACGCAGGAAAACATCATGCAAGTCATTCTCAGATCAGGAAGGGGTGCGTGACGATGAGCGAAAATGTTAAGACATCCCCGAACTGGAAGCAGAACCTGTCCGATTTCATGCAGAAATACAAAGTCGGCGCTTTCTTCCAGAAGTACACCATGACCATTGCCCTGGTCATCGTGACCATCGTTTTCGCGTCCTGGAAAGGGAAGGAAGGGCTGATCCTGCTGCCCTCCAACCTGACGGGTCTGATTGCTGAAAACGCGTACGTCTTCGTACTGGCTACCGGTATGCTTTTGTGCATTCTGACCGGCGGCAACATCGACCTGTCCGTCGGCTCCGTCGTCTGCTTCACAGCGGCCATCGGCTGCACGATGATGGCATCCGGCGCGAACATGTGGCTGACGGTGCTCATCATGCTGCTGATCGGCCTGGCTATCGGCACTTTCCAGGGCTTCTGGATCGCGAAGCTGCGTGTGCCGGCATTCATCGCCACACTGGCCGGCATGTACGCGTTCCGCGGCTTTTCCAACGTGGTGCTGAACGGCTACCGCGTAGACATCACCAACCAGAGCTTCCTGCAGCTCTTCGGCAACGGCAAAACCAGCTTTGTGCCGGACTTTATACGCCAGAATCTTCCCGGAATCGACGCCGCGTTCAAGAAGGACAATGCTTTCCTGACGAGTCTGATCGGCGCGAACTTCGTTGAAAAGTTCAATGTCACCTGCATGTGCATCGGCCTTGCGGCAGCAATCATTTTCATCGTGCTCAAGGTCCGCAAGATTCTGGTGCAGAAGAAGCTGGGCATCAGCCAGTCCATTCCCTCACAGATCGTTTCCATGGTTCTGATCACAGCGCTGGTGCTGTGGATCAGCTTCCAGCTGAGCTGCTACCGCGGCTTCCCGATGGTGCTGATCTGGATCACGCTGGTGCTTGGCCTGTACGCATACATCACAACCAAGACCGCTATGGGCCGCCACCTGTACGCCGTGGGCGGCAACGAGAAGGCCACGGCGCTCTCGGGCGTCAAGACCCGCAACGTCTACTGGTTCGCGTATTCGAACATCGGCCTGCTGGCCGGCCTGGCCGGCATCCTGACGGCCGCCCGCGCGAAGGGCATCGACCCGGTCTACGGCGAGGGCTACGAGATGGACGCCATCGCCTCCTGCTTTATCGGCGGCGCCTCGGCTTACGGCGGCACCGGCAAGGTCTCCGGCATGATCATCGGCGCCATCCTGATGGGCGTGATCAACAAGGGCATGATCATCATCGGCGTGGACGCCAACTATCAGAAGGTCGTCAAAGGCATCGTGCTGCTGGTCGCCGTTATGTTCGACGTGCTGTCCAAAAGGCAAAAACGGTAACGCAGGGAGGAGGACAAAACTATGGAAAACAAGTCGTTTCTTGCCGTGCTCAAAAAGAACGCGATGCTCATTGTCCTGGTTCTTGTGTATCTGTTTTTCCTGATCCTGACGGGCGGAGGCATTTTCAGTCCCTCCAGCTTTACCGAGCTGATCAATCAGAACGCCTACGTATACATCCTGGGCGCCGGCATGCTGATGTGCATGCTGACCGGCGGCAACATCGACCTGAGCTGCGGCGCGTTCGTCTGCCTGCTGGGCGCGTTCGGCGGCGTGTTCATGATCGTTCAGGGCATGGGCACGGGAGTCTCCATCCTGCTGATGCTGCTGATCGGCGTGTGCTACGGCGTCATACTGGGCTTCCTGATCGCCTATGTGCACATTCCGCCGTGGATCGCTACGCTGGCCGGCTATCTGGCCTTCCGCGGGCTGGGCACGTCGATCCTCTCCTCCAATTCTGCGACGGGCTCCCTGGCTCCGTTCCCGATCGACTTCCAGAGCATTTTCTACGGCCGCGTCTTCCCGACGGAGAAGGGCGTATTCAACTGGCCCTGCTTCCTGTTCGGCGTGCTGGCCGCCGCCGTGGTGGCGCTTGTGTTATTCCAGACCCGCAGGAGCCGGCTGGCCAAGGGCTATGAGGCGGATACCATGAAGGCCGCCGCCCTGAAGAGCGGGCTTGGCGGCGCGGTGATCATCCTGGCGATGACGAAGCTGGCGATGGACGGCGGCATTCCCACCACGCTTTTGTGGGTTGCCGGCATCGTTCTGGTTTACAGCTTCATCACCGGCAAAACCACGATCGGCCGCCACTTCTACGTCGTCGGCGGCAACATGGAGGCGGCCCGCCTGTCCGGCGTCAACACCCGGCGCATCATGTTCCTAGCTTACCTGAACATGGCGATCCTGACCAGCATCGCCACGATGACGGTCATCGCCCGTTCCCAGTCGGCCTACGCGGACGTGGGCAAGAACTTCGAGATGGACGCGATTTCCGCCTGCGTGGTGGGCGGCGTGTCCGCCAGCGGCGGGGCCGGCACCGTGCTCGGCATGGTGATCGGCGCGACGCTGATCGGCGTGATCAACCTGGGCATGAGCCTGATCAGCCTGGACGCGAACTACCAGCGCGTGATCAAGGGCTTCGTGCTGCTGGCCGCCGTGGTGTTCGACATACTGTCCAAGAAGCGTGAAAAGTAAGCTGCAAACGCAGCGCGTCAGCCCCCGTGACCGTGGTCACGGGGGCCTGTGAGTATGAAGGGAAGGCATTCCGAATGAACAACGGGAAGACGAGGGCCGGCCTGTTGGGCGCGGCGGCGGCGTACATGCTGTATATCGCCTATGAGCTCTACCGGGACCGAGGGAACCTGGACACCACGATGACGCCCGCGGCGCGGATCCTGTTCATCGCGCTGTTCGTGCTGGCGGGCGCGGCGGTGGCGGTGTACGCCGTCTGCGTCTGGCGGCGCGGGGGCAAGGCGGAGGAGCCTGAGCGGCCCCCGGAGAACAAGAGCGACCTGAAATAACGAACGGGTGAAACGGGGAGGCGTCAGCCGATGGAAGAACTCTTTGATGCCCTGGAGCAGGCGTTCCGGGATTACCGCGAGGACTTGGAGGCCTATGAGCGGAAGCGCAGGCCGATGGAAGGTTTCCTCGGCTTCGGCCGCTCGCTGAAGGACGACTCCTGCCACGACCGCTTCGACGAGCGCGTTCAGCGGGCGGTGAGCGGAATCTGCGCGCTGCGGCCCTCTCCGGAGGACGCGGAGCGCGCGGTGCGGACGCTGCTCTCGCCGGACGCCA